>JAJAYM010000316.1 GCA_027117675.1 Actinomycetes bacterium
AACTAGCACCATCTGCACGCCGGCCGCGATGGCGACGAGCACCCCGATGACCGAAACGGGCACGTTGAGCCAACGGGGCACGGGTCTACCTCGCTGAGCACGCCGACCGATCCACCAGAGCGCAACCGCCATGACCAACAGAGGGCCAGCGGTGTACAGCACGACCGCGCCGAGCTCAGAGTGTCTCTCGACCAGCTCGGTCTTGCCGACCCGGTCTTCCAGCTGCTCGCCCGACGAGGTGGCGATCGGCACCATGGCGGTTCCGATCGCGGCGGCCGCGACGACCAGGACGCCAAAGCGGGCACGCCACTTGGGCACCAGGGAGACGAGGACGACCCCTAGCGACGCCAGTGGAATGAGGACGACGACGGCATGCACCACGAGCGGGTGGAGGGGTACTCCGCCGATGGCTTCTGGCACGTCGACCATCAACCCCACCTCGCTTCGGTCCCCGTCCACACCGTCAGGGCCACCTGACCGGTTGCCGCCATTGCAGCCAAGATGGACACCACCGCGACGAGGGTGGGCAGCAGCGGGCTACCAAAACCGTCCCTGCGGCGGCGGTCCACGTTGATCAGCAATACCGCAGACACGGCCAACCACAGGGCGAGGACGAACCACACCGCCGACGCGCCGTAGTCGGTGTGCTGGGCGATCGGGAGCGGCGTGACATCTGGGTAGCGCGACTCCTTGAGGTTTTCCCCGCTCAGTTTTGCAGTGATCGTGGCGCCCCACGCCGCCGTTGCCATCAGCCAAGCGAGCACTCCCCACCTGGCCCTCTTCTCCTGACTGATGGCGATAATGACCGTGAGCAGGGCAGCCAACGGGACCAGCACAGCCGCCCCATGCACCACAAGCGGGTGCAGCGGCAGGCCAAAGACCGTCTCAGGCACTTGAACTCCTCACTCCCAGCGCAGAGTAACCCCGGCTCCACTCCTGCCGTGGCCGAATCAGGTCGATACTCTGCTGGCCGTGACCGACGACCTCGCTTTCGCGCTCCGGCTGGCCGATGCAGCCGACCTGCTCACCCTCGAGCGCTTCGGCGCGCTCGACCTTCGGGTTGACACCAAGCCGGACCTGACGCCGGTCAGCGATGCCGACCGAGCCGCCGAGGAGTTGATCAGGAGACTGATCGGCGAGGAGTACCCAGACGATGCCGTGCTGGGCGAGGAGTTTGGCGCAACCGGGACGTCGAACCGGACCTGGATCATCGACCCGATCGACGGTACGAAGAACTACGTGCGCGGCGTGCCGGTGTGGGCCACCCTGATCGCGCTCACTGACACAGCACCGCCGAGCGAGACTCGTTCGATCACCCTCGGCGTCGTCAGTGCTCCCGCGCTGGGCCGGCGATGGTGGGCGTCCCGTGGCATGGGGGCTTGGCTCACAACTGGCGGAGAACCCGTCCCCATCCGCGTCTCGGGCGTGGCTGAGCTCAGCGATGCCTCAGTGTCGTTCTCGGAGTGGAACGACCCGGCATGGGAGATCGGTGGCCGGCGTCACTCTTTCGACCGATTGCTGCGTTCGGTGTGGCGCTCAAGGGCCTACGGCGACTTCTGGTCACACATGATGGTTGCCGAAGGCTCAGCCGACGCCGCCCTGGAGCCGGAGCTCAGCTCGTGGGACATGGCCGCTCTAGTGCCCATCATCGAGGAAGCGGGCGGAACCGTCACCGCGCTCGACGGCGCCTCACCCATGGTCGGAGGGAATGCGGTCTCCACCAACACCTTGCTTCACCAGGCTGTTCTTGCGCAGTTCTCGACGTCCTGAGGCGGTGGCTGTCGCCCGTTGCCGCACCTTCACGAGCCACGGAGCTACTGTGATCGCTGCGAGGTCGAACCACCCATAACCCCCAGCAGCGCCGCTCGGTGGGTTACCCAAGGACACGAGGCCAGTCGGGTCGTAGGGCTGCCACACCCAGATCCCCAGCCACGTCCCCACTAGCTCGAGATACGTCACGACCACGAACGCGCCGACGTAGAGGAGCCGCGACCGACCCCAGCGTAGGAATCCCAGCAGGCATCCGAACCAGAAGAGCCCAAGCAGATCTGGCCTCGGTGCCCAAGGACTTAGGCCCCACAGGGCGTAGAGCCCGGCTGCCACAACGGTCGCGGTCACCAGCGATCGCGCATGGGTGCGGAAAAACGTCGACCGTCCCATGCAGAGCGCCGCGAGGTAGACCAGCCCGTGCCCGGGCGGGACGAATGCAGGAACGTTGTCGAAGCGATAGGTATACACCTCCAGCCACGGAGAAAACGTGTACTCAACGATGGTTGCGAAGGCGATGACGACCCCGGTCTGCACCCGGACGAGTGGCGCCTCGTCGCGTAGCAGCCACAGCAGCAGGAGCCACGTCATCAGGCCGAGCAACTGCTGCTGGGCGAGGCTTGCCCCGCTGTCGAGACCCAACGTGACGGGTATCCACCCGAGCACGATCACGGGGGTCCGCCACTGGCTCATGGGGCCAGTCTGTCAGCGTCGCGAGTTGAGAGATGAGGTCATCCAGCCATTGCCCTGCGCGTACCCTGGGATCGATTATGGAGGCTAGCAAGGAAGACACCAGAAGACACCCGCCCCAGGAGGTGCACAGTGCTCGTCTCCGACGCCATGACCACTGACGTGGTGACGATCGGCCCCTCCCACTCGCTGCGCGAAGCCAGCAAGGTGATGGCTGACCGAAACATTGGGTCGGTGGTCGTGCACGACCCGGAGGCAGACGGCCCGGGGATCTTGACCGAGCGCGATATCGTGGGCGCTGTAGCAGGTGGCGGAGACCTGGATGCGTCGGTGGCGATCGACCATCTGACGACCGACTCCGCATACGGATCGCCCCGTTGGAGTCTGGACGAGGCGACGGATGCCATGAAGCGAGGTGGCTTCCGACATCTCGTGGTCGTTGAGGGCAGCAGCGTGGTCGGCATCATCTCGATGAGGGACATCGTGCGCGCGTGGGGGAACATCGAGGCCTAGATTTTGGTTGAGGAAGCACCAGCCACGCCAGCCACTTCACCCCAGGGAGAACCGATGTCCGTGACCACCACCTACACCGTGACCGGAATGACTTGCGGTCACTGCGTGCAGGCCGTCACCGACGAGATCACGTCGCTGCCAGGCGTCGAGGCTGTCAACGTCGAGCTCGCGAGCGGAGCAGTGACCGTCGTGAGCACCGATGCCCTCGGCCAGGACGCCGTAGCCGCCGCAGTCGACGAGGCCGGCTACGTGCTGGCGCCATGAACGAGTCCGTCGAACTCGCGATCGGCGGCATGACCTGCGCCTCGTGCGCCGCCCGGATCGAAAAGAAGCTCAACAAGCTCGACGGTGTCTCCGCAAGCGTCAACTACGCAACAGAGATGGCCCACGTCAACGTCACTGACCCTTCGGTCGACACTGACGCGTTGCTGTTGACCGTCGAGAAGCTCGGCTACTCGGCAGCACTGCCGCAGGTCGCTGGCGACCCAGCCGAGACAGAGGGTCTTGACCCCGAGACTGCGATGTGGCGTCAGCGCCTCTTCGTCTCGGCGGCGCTAACTACTCCCGTCCTGCTCATGTCGATGATCCCGGCATTGCAGTTCACCAACTGGCAGTGGCTGGCGCTCACCCTCGCCTCTCCCGTGGCCGTTTGGGGCGCCCGGCCGTTCCACCATGCAGCCTGGGTCAATCTTCGGCATGGCGCCACGACGATGGACACATTGATCAGCGTCGGTGTCGGAGCCGCCTACCTGTGGTCGGTCTACGCGCTGTTCTTCGGTGACGCGGGCATGCCGGGCATGACCATGGAGGTCAGCTTTACCGCCTCGGGGGGCGAAGAGATCTACCTCGAGGTCGCTTCGGTTGTCACCGTCTTCATCGTTGCCGGTCGCTATCTTGAGCGGCGGGCCAAGCAACAGTCGGGCGCAGCGCTGCGCGCCTTGCTCAGCCTTGGCGCCAAAGATGTCGCTGTCCTCCGCGACGGCGCGGAATCGCGTATCCCCATTGAGCTCCTCGCAGTCGGAGACCAGTTTGTCGTGCGCCCAGGGGAACAGATCGCTACCGACGGAGTGGTGCTCGACGGATCATCTGCCGTCGACACGTCAATGCTGACCGGAGAGAGCGTTCCGGTGGAAGTGGCGGCAGACGATTCGGTGGTCGGGGCGACGGTCAACGTCGGGGGTCGTCTCGTTGTTCGAGCCACCCGAGTGGGCGCTGACACCCAACTGGCCCAGATGGCCACGCTGGTATCAGCAGCGCAGGCCGGCAAGGCTCCCGTCCAGCGCCTCGCCGATCGAGTCGCTGCCGTCTTTGTGCCGGTCGTCATGGTCATTGCTGCCGCCACCTGGGTGAGCTGGTATCTCGCCACCGGTGCGACGGCTGAGGCCTTTACCGCTGCGGTCGCAGTCCTGATCATCGCCTGCCCCTGCGCCCTTGGGCTCGCTACACCAACGGCCCTGCTGGTCGGAACCGGGCGCGGAGCTCAGTTGGGCATCGTGATCCGAGGCCCGGAAATTTTGGAGTCGACCCGCAGCATCGACACCATCGTTCTCGACAAGACCGGGACGGTGACGACCGGGCGGATGGCGGTCATAGAGGTCGTTCCGATGAGGGGGACCGAGCAGGCCGAGCTGCTGCGCATCGCCGGTGCGGTCGAAGATGCGTCCGAGCATCCGGTCGCCAGGGCGATCAGCACGCATGCGCGTGAGCTCGTTGGCGCCCTGCCCGACGTAGCAGAGTTCGCCAACCATGGCGGGCGTGGTGTGGTCGGTGTGGTCGATGGGCAGGCCGTTGTCGTCGGTCGTCCTGCCTGGATGGCTGAATGGAGCTTGGGCATCCCCGACGAACTGGCCCCGGCGATCGATGAGGCACAAGGCCGTGGCTCCACCGTTGCCGTTGTCGCCTGGGACGGCGCCGTTCATGGCTTCGTTGCTGTTCGCGACACGGTGAAGCCCACCAGCGCAGCAGCCATCGCCGAGCTCCGCCGGCTCGGGCTCGAGCCCTTCCTGCTGACTGGCGACAACGCCATCGCCGCCGCTGCGGTGGCCGCGGAGGTCGGCATCGACCGGGTGGTCTCTGACGTCTTTCCCGAGGGAAAGGTCGACGAGGTGCGTCGTCTGCAGAGTGAAGGTCGCGTCGTTGCCATGGTGGGCGACGGAGTCAACGATGCTCCGGCCCTGGCCACCGCCGACCTCGGACTAGCCATGGGAACAGGTACCGACGCCGCCATGCAGGCCAGCGACCTGACGTTGGTCAGGGGCGACCTACGAGCAGCACCAGACGCGATCAAACTCGCACGCCGGGTGCTGGCCACCATCAAGGGCAACCTCTTCTGGGCCTTCGC
>JAJAYM010000317.1 GCA_027117675.1 Actinomycetes bacterium
ATGTGGATGTTGGCCCGGGTGGCCCACCTCATGAGGGACTCGCTTCTGACGTGGCGGGCGCCTGCACGGTGGCGAGAGTGTCGGCGAGCCTCTCGATGGCGGCCCAAGCGACGTCGCGCTGCGGTGGGGGGAAGTAGTCGCGCCGCTGGATGGCGCGCAGCTCCTTGCGCAGGCGCTTGAGAGCTCGGGTCGCCTCGGACGGCGTGGTCACCAAGGCGACCGTCTCCGATGCCAGGTCGGCGAGGTGGCGATACTCGTCGGCCCGGGCCTGTGCCATCGCCTGGGCCATGGCCCGCTCGTCCATGCGTGACAGAGCTCGCGAACGCAGCAGTAGCGCGCTCCCGCCCGCCTCGATCACGCGGTCGGCCACCCACTCGAGGTGCTCACGGGTGCGCGCGTCCTGGGGCAACGCCACGACGCCGTCACCGAGCTGGGCCACGCCGAGGGCGCGTAACCGGCGCCAGATAGCGATGCGCGGCGTCGATGGCTGGCGAGGGACCCGGTACACCAAGGTGACCCAGTCCACCTCGGGCGGCTCGGACGTAACCATGGTTACATAGTTTCTTGAATCGACCATCACGTCAACTGGGTCGGTTGACTTCCACCGCAACGTGACGTGGTGATCGACGACACGCTGCTGCCCATTGGCATGTAATCCAAGTACTCCCGTATGGTTAGCGCACTTTCGTATCACTAGAGGTGGGTTGTTATGTGGATCGTGGTCATCTTCGCCCTGGCGGGCGGACTTGCTCAGCTCGTCGACGGCACCCTCGGGATGGGCTTCGGCGTCACGTCGGCCACCGTGCTGCTGTTCATGGGTATCGCGCCGGTCACGGCGAGTGCCGCCACCCACGCCGCGAAGCTGCCGACGACGCTGATCAGCGGGCTGTCGCATTGGCGTGAGGGAAATGTCGACACGGGCGTCTTGCTCCGCGTCGCGCTGCCCGGTGCGGTGGGGGGCTTCCTGGGCGCCGTCGTCCTCACCAACATCAGCCTCGCCTCGGCGCAGGGTTGGATGTCGGGCCTGCTGATCTTCTTCGGCTTGGTGATCTTCGCCAGGTTCGGCCTCGGGGTTCGGTTGATCCCCGTGCCCCAGAAAGGTCATACCGCACGCTGGCTCTCGCCTATCGGACTGCTAGGCGGCTTCGTTGACGCTACGGGTGGCGGCGGCTGGGGTCCGGTCGTCACGCCCAGCCTGATGACCGTCACCCGCCACGAGCCGCGCAAGGTGGTGGGCACCGTGAATGCCGCCGAGTTTCTGGTCGCAGTCTCCGTGTCATTCGGCTTCCTCACCGGGGCTGCGCAGCACGGGATCCCGTGGTTGCCCGTGGCCGGCCTCGCCCTCGGTGGCGTCATCATGGCCCAGATCGCGGCGCGGCTGGCCGGCCGACTCCCGCACGCACCGATGGGCACGATGGTCGGCGGCTTGGTGGTCCTGGTCAACGGCGTCACGATCGTGGGTGCCCTGGGTGGACTACCGGGCTGGGTCGACGCCGTCCTGATCCTGCTCACGGTCGCCGTCATCGGCACCGTCGCCCGCCAGGCGTGGCGCCGCGAGAGAGAAGAGCGCGCGTCGGCCGCCCCTGTTGCACCTCATGAGGCTCTGCCCGGACCGGATGCGGTCCTTCGGGAGAAGGGAGCTTCCGAGCCCATCTGACGCAGAGCAGGTGCATCATTCCGGCTGCAAGTGCCTGGACGCAGATCTGTTCTCACCAGGCGAGTTGCGGCCCGCGTCACGGGTACGCCGCATGGCGATCCGCCACATCGGGTCAGGTTCTGCACACCCGGGACGCCGGCGGGATCGTGTCCAGAATCCTGAAGGCGGGGAACAGCTTGCGGGCACAACCCTGGCGTTGGGGCCCGCGAGCGCGGGTAGGGCTGGTCGCCGAACACGAGGTCGACGGCACCGACCGCTGCGTTACGGTCCGTGCCCGGCTCAAAGGCGGAGGATGGACCTGGCGATGCGCACGTCTCTCCGTCGACGTGCAAGCGGCGGGGCCCTGACTCCTCGAGTGCAACGCTGGAACGGACGTCGATGCCGCGCGGTAGGTCACCGGCCACCGTCACCCGGCGCAGCTGGTCGCCCCTAACACGTACCAAGTCCCACAGAACCCGGAACGTCTCCAGGCACCCGAAATTTCCCCTCGCACCTTCACGAGCCCGCGACGTGGAGGTCAACCCCTTCCCGCTGCACACGCGTCTGCGACAGCTCGACACTTGCGGCCCGGGCGTTGGCGACCCCCTGCCCCTGGTCCCATGGACGCCAGCCCAACCTGCCTAGCCTCACCAGCATCCTCCCCTCAACCGAATGAATGACCTTCATTCGTTCAGCGAATGACGACGGTTTGACAACCGGCTCCGATGCCAGGCCACCGAACTTGGGTGATCGACGCCGCGGGGCTGGGAATCGGCAGTTCTGGTCGCGATGTCAGGAAGGAACGCTGTCTAGGCCTGTCAGACCCCGGCGCCGACGGATCCGATGGGTGGCCGCGGAGAAGATCACGTCGACGAGCATGCCGATGACCAGGATCACGATCATCAGGGCGATCACGAGATCGGCCTGCCCCAGGTTGCGGGCGTTGCTCATGTCGCTACCGAGCGCCACCACCCCGGGCACGCTGACCAGCAGCTCGCCGGCCAGCAGGCTCCGCCAGGAGAATGCCCAGCCCTGCTTGAGACCCGACACGTACGACGGCATCGCGGCCGGCAGCACCACGTAGCGGTAGCGGTCGATACCCCGTGCCCCCAGCATGTGACCGGCGCGCAGCAGGTTCGGCGGCACCTCGTCGATGCCGCTGATGATTCCGTTCGCGAGCGATGGGGCCGCGCCCAACACGATCACGAAGGTGATCGCGTTCTCGGTCAGGCCGAAGAGCAGCAGCGCCAGCGGGAACCAGGCCACCGACGGCATCGTCTGCAGACCGGTGATCATGGACCCGATCCCGGCCCGCAGCACGCGCCACCGTGAGACCGCGATCCCCAGCAGGCTGCCGAGCGCGAGCGCGATCAGGAAGCCTAGGATCCCGCGCCGCAGGGTTGTCGCGAGCGAGCTCCATAGCCGGCCCTCCGGGTCGACGGCAGCCTCCCACAGC
>JAJAYM010000318.1 GCA_027117675.1 Actinomycetes bacterium
AAACCCCCCTGGCGCACCACCCAACCAACCACCTCTTCGCCGCAGGGCGGCCGTGGGGCTTCGAGCATGTTCCGGTGTTGCACACCCGATGAGAAGCCGACAGCCGAGTGCTCCCCGCAGCCAGCAGGTCTCGTGGGTCACCCTCGGCTATGCCAGTCCGTGCTCGATGGCCCAGAGCACTGCTAATGGGCGTCGGTTGACGCGCGCTTTGCCGTAGGCAGACCTGATGTAGGTCTTCACGGTGTTGACGGTCAGAAACAGCACGTCGGCGATCTCCGCGTTGGTCAAACCTTGCGCGATCATGCCCAAGACCTGGACCTCGCGCGGCGTGAGCCCTCGTTCCTCGATGACCGAAGCGTTGTGAACCGACGGGGGACGAGCGTCTCCGAAGCATCGCACCTGCGTGCCTGTATGGATCGCGAGCAACGACGCCGCAAGGTCGACAGATCTCAGACCCTTGTAGAGGTATCCGCTGGCACCGTCGCGGAAGGCAGCGTCGACGGCTCGCGGGTCGACGGACCAGGAGAAGGCGACCACGCGACCGGTGATCGCAGCGAGGCGTGCCATCTCTTCCGAGGCCCGAAGACGTGCCGTCGGGTCGAAGAGAACAACGTCGGCCATCTGTGCGCCCGGGTCGTAGGCGTCGATCGTGAAGGTCAACCCTCCGTGATGCCCGGCCAGCATGGCGCGAACGCCTTCGGCCACCAGCTCACAATCGTGCGCGATGGCAATCCGCAACACATTCACGGGCCTCACGGGCAAGACCACCAAGGAAGGAACCCTTGGTGCAAGGACTCCTACCGGACGATCTACAGACATCGATAGCGCCACGGGTCGCTCCTCAACGTGCGCTCGTCATGCGATGCGCCGTCAGGGTCCGGGACGACAGTGGTGATGGACGACGAATGATCCTACTACCGAGCCGTGCGTCTGCTCGTGGTGGTCGACGACCTCGGTCGTGGCCGATATCGGTGTGGCCCACTCCAACGGGTAGTTGACGTTGCCCCGAGCGGGGTTGCACAGTTTCTGTTGAACCACATTATGTGCTCCGTGCCGACACCGGTCGAGACCGGCAACGGGGCGGGTCCGGGACCGGGCTCTCGATCGCCAAGGCACTCGTGGAGGCGCACGATGGGGGAATCACGGCCACGAGCTACGGCGTCGGGCACGGCACGACAGTGAAGGTGCGCCTTCCCAGCCACCACTAGTCGGGCGCCTGGGCCCGTCAGAAACCGACGTGGCGGACCTCTGTCTCCCCAAGGAGGGGTCTGACGCCTCTGGGGAGTCGCCACCTGTCGCTGCAGTCTGGTGGGAGATCGAGGAGGGAGGCTGCCATGAGGAGCCAGACAGCAGCGGTGATGGCGGGGTTGGCCGTGCTCGTGGCGAGCATTGCGACGGCCGTGGTGATGACGGTGACAACTGGCGGTGACACCAGCCCCGGTCACCGCGACTCGATGTCGGCTGGGAGCGGCGCCATGGCTCACGTGCACGGCTCGCGCGTGGCGAGCGAGTACGACTACCTCTCCGAGATGGTCGCCCACCATGAGGAGGCGGTCGTGGCCGCTCGGGAGCTGGAGCGGTCGGAGCGGCCGGAGATGCGAGCGTTCGGAGACTCGATCGTCGAGTCCCAGACGGCGCAGATCGACCAGATGCAGCACTGGCTGGACGATTGGTATCCCGATCGCTCCGGACAGGTGGACTACCAGACAATGACGCGTGACCTGACAGGCCTGTCCGGAGACGAGTTGGACCGGGTGTTCCTCGAGGACATGGTGGGACACCACATGGCCGCGGTCATGATGTCGCAGCAACTGCTCGCGCGGGGTGTGGCCGACCACGCCCAGGTCGACGAGCTGGCCAGGACGATCCGCGACGACCAGCACGCCGAGATCTTTGAGATGCAGCAGTGGCTGGACGACTGGTTCGGCCGCTAGGCACCATCGCACTCACGCGAGTGAGAGGAAGAGCTTCTCCATCTTCTTCACGTCCACGCTGTCGATGCCGTCGCCGGTGCTCAGGCACTGCTGGAGGCCGCTGGCCACGATGGCGAAGCCGGCCTTGTCGAGCGCCTTGGAGACGGCCGCGAGCTGGGTGACGACGTCCTCGCAGTCGCGACCCTCCTCGAGCAGGCGGAGCACGCCGGCCAGCTGGCCCTGGGCGCGTTTGACGCGGTTGATGACCGGCGTCATCTCGGTGGGGTCGAGCTCCATCAGTTCTCCTCGGGCGGGACCGTCAGGGCGGTCAGTGCGGCGGTCAGGCGTTGCTTGGCGTCGGCGGCCACGGTGTTCAGCGCGTCGTTCTCCGCGAGGCCCATCATCGCGTCAGGGTCGAAAGCCTCGACGAGGGTGGTGGTCTCGTCCACGGCTCGGACCACCACGTTGCAGGGCAACACGGCGGCAATCGACGGATCGAGGCTGAGGGCTTCATAGGCCGGCGCCGGTCGGCACGCGCCCAGGATGATCTGCGGTGCGACGTCGACATCGAGCTTCTCCTTCAAGGTGGCCTTGAGGTCGATCTCGGTGAGGATCCCAAACCCCTGGTCGGCCAGCGCGGCGCGTACGGCCGCCACGGCCTTGTCGTAGGGCTGGGCCAGCGTGGTGGTGAGGGTGAAGCCGGTCATTGATCGCTCCGCTTCTGCTCGAGGGCGGTCACCTCGACGCGAGGAGCCCTGCTGAACATAATACCCCCCGGGGTGTTTTGCATCGAAGTCAGATAACCCCAAGGGTATCCAAGAAGAGCACGACACCAGCACGGAGAGGACCGACATGGCCACCACCGACCAGACTCCCGAGATCTCGCTCGAGGACTACG
>JAJAYM010000319.1 GCA_027117675.1 Actinomycetes bacterium
ACTCCACCAACGTGATGCAGATCTTCAGCCAGTACGACCTCATCGTTGACGGCACCGACAACTTCGCAACGCGCTACCTGGTCAATGACGCGGCCGTCCTGCTCGGCAAGCCGTACGTGTGGGGATCCATCTACCGGTTCGACGGTCAAGCCAGCGTCTTTTGGGCCGAGCACGGGCCCTGCTACCGCTGCCTCTACCCCGAGCCACCGCCCCCCGGCATGGTGCCCTCCTGCGCCGAGGGCGGCGTCCTTGGTGTCATGGCTGGCACGATCGGGACGTTCCAGGCGAACGAGGCCATCAAGCTGATCACCGGAATCGGTGACAGCCTGATCGGCCAGCTGGTCATCTATGACGCCCTTGAGGCGCAGGTGCGCAAGGTGCGCATTCGCAAAGACCCGAACTGCGCCGTCTGCGGCGTGAACGCGACCGTCACCGAGCTGATCGACTACGAGGCTTTCTGCGGGACGATCTCCCAAGATGCCGCCGACGCTGCCCGTGAGTCGACGATCAGCGTGCGCGATCTGGAGGCCATGCTCGGCCAGCGCGCCCGCGGCGAGACGGACTTTCTCCTTGTTGACGTCCGTGAGCCTGCCGAGCGCGAGATCGTCACCATCGACGGGTCGGTGTTGATCCCCAAGAACGAGTTCCTGCTGGGCTCGGCGCTCGAGCAACTCCCTCAAGACAAGCCGGTGGTCTTCTACTGCAAGGTCGGAGGTCGCTCCGCCGAGGTGTTGGCCGTTGCCAAGGGTGCCGGGTTCGCCAATGCCCAGCACGTTGGCGGTGGCGTCGTGGCATGGGTAAATCAGATCGAACCCAGTTTGGCGATTTACTGACTCACCCGCGGCGAGTGAGCTCGGCACCCCCTGCGGGGGCTGAGTGCTCCAAGTCAGTTCGGTGGGTCCATCATGAAGGCATGACCCTGCGCATCGAGTGCCTCACCATTGACTGCTCCGACCCTGAGTTGGTCGCGTCTTTCTGGGAATCCGCACTCGGGTATCGACGCGACTTCCAGGACGACACCGAGATCGCGATCGCAGCATCGACAGGCACAGACTCCACCGACTTGCTCTTTCTTCGCGTCCCAGACGCCAAGCGGGGCAAGAACCGGTTGCACCTCGACCTCCGTCCTGACGACCGCGCTGCCGAAGTTGCCCGACTTGAGGGGCTTGGTGCCCGTCGCGTCGAGATCGGCCAAGACGGTGCCGAATCGTGGGTGGTGATGGCCGACCCTGAGGGCAACGAGTTCTGCGTCTTGCGAGCGTTGGGACCAGACGACTCGGTCTACGAGGGCAGTGTCGGCGCCGCCCCTACCGGTCCGTGAACTGCGTGAGCCATGGCGTCACGCAAGTCACGCGTTGCAAGGTTTTACAGCGCGCCGTGGCGCTGTAGGTAACCGAAGCTGAGCCAGCCCGGAAGCATCGGGATCCAGAACGTTACGGCGCGGAAGAGCAGTGCGGCTTGCACCGCCGTAGTCAGGTCGAGACCAGCCGCCGTCAGGCCAAAGGTGAGCGCTGTCTCGACCGCTCCGATGCCGCCGGGTGTCGGTGCCGCTGACCCCACTGCACCCGCTGCGAGGTACACAAAACCCACCGTCGCGTAGTCGAGGTCACCGCCGTAGGCAGACACGGCCGCGTAGAGCGCAGCTGCGTATGCGAGATTCAGCATCAGGGCGCCCCCGATGCCCATCGCGATCCGGCGAGGCTGGCGCGCCGACTCGAGCAATCGAGGCCACGTGGTCGACAGCAGTGGCATTACCCGCGAGCTGATGGCTCGGCGAGTCGCTGGGACGGCGAGCAGCAAGGCCGCGACACCGATCGTCCCGGCGGCGATGAGGAGCACGGTGGTGTTGGGAATGAGGTCGGGTCCAGCCTGTTTGCCGGTAGCTACCCCGAAGACGATGACCAAGATGACGTAGGACGCGAGCACGAAGATTTGGGTGGCGCCGACACTCGCGATCGCCACAGCCGGCGACGCCCCGGCCTGTTGGAGGTAGCGGCTGTTGGTTCCGATGTTGCCAACGGCGGCAGGAGCAACCAACGAGACGAAGGTGGCGGCCAGCTGGGTGAGGAAGGTGCGCACCCACCTGATCGCAACCGGCGCCAAGCTGGAGATGACGATCGTCGCGGCGACGTATGTCAGCGCCGACATCACCATGGCTACCGCCGCCCACGCCGGATCTGCCTCGGTGACGATCGACACGAGGTTCACTGAGGCGAGCTGCCCCAGCAAGATGGTGACGGCAACGGTGAAGGCAAAGAATGCAACCACTGTGCGAGGTCGCATCCGTTCGAGGCGTACTGGATCGGTCGGGGCAGCCGGGAAGGCGGCAACAACGGCGTCGCGGAGATCTTGCAGCACCTCCCTGTTCGCCTTGACGGCCCGTCGGTTCGTACGACTGAGGGCGATGGTCTGCAGCAGGGGCAGTGCTTCGCCCAGTCGTTGAGCGGTGAGTTCTTGCAGTGCCCCGCGTACGGCTCGGTCGGCACCGACCATCAGGGCCGTGGTGACCAGCAGCTCGCCATCGTCGATCCGGAGGGTGAGCTGATCCGCAGCGATCTCACCGTTCTCCAGGCCGAGCAGCCACACCCTGCCGTCGCTGTCGATGGCGATGTTGCCGGCGTGGAGCTCTTCGTGCGCGATGCCGGCCCTGTGCAACGCACGCACCTGCTTCCAGAGATCGGCCAGCATCGCGTCGTCGAGCGCGGCCGGGTCGACGCTGTGCAACGTCTGCAGATCGGGCACACCCTCAAACGCGAGTACGGCCGCATCGGCGGTGACCGACGCGGCAGCGACCAGGTCTGGGGTACGCACACCCTGCCGATGGGCGGCAAGAACCGGCAAAGCTGCCTGGTCAACCGCTCGCCGAACCGACCACGTCGGCGGGCGTTCGACCACGCCCTGCACGCGTATTCGCCGGTAGAGCTGGTAGAGCAAGCCGGCAGATCGTCGGTCGCGATCGATGACCCGGATGTCGAGCGCTCTGCCGTCGAGCGTGCTGCCCAGGTAGTGGCGCTCATCGTCACTTTCACCACTCCATTCCAGGTAGGCGAGTGGGACGGCTACGGCGGCGAGCGCTTCTGCTACCTCCGCGCCGTTGGGCCGCGGGTTCACTGTCCCGAACGCGTACCGGAAGGCGAGGCCGACGGTGCGGCCACCGCTGGCACTGACGGCTAGAGCGAGCGGTGTGGCCGACTGGTCGAAGAGCAGCAGGATGGTGAAGCCGACAAGGGAACCCCATACGCCAACGGCAAGCCGGGGCCGGCCACGCAGCCCATCGACGGAGGCAAGGGCGATCACCGCCGTCAGCAGCGGGAACGCCACCGGCGTCCGTGATCCACGAGCGCTCGAGGTGGTGAGGGCGTCCAGCAGGGTCGACGACATGAGCTCTGGGCCGAGCACGGAGAACGCGTAGGCGATCAGCCAGGCAGCGACGCCAGCAGCCAAAGCCACAGC
>JAJAYM010000320.1 GCA_027117675.1 Actinomycetes bacterium
ACCAATGACGATCTGGCCCGAAAGGCTGCGGCGGAGGCCCGTACCTCCGGCGACATTCCGGTTTCACCGCCCAGGTCGGCAATCCCTGCTGCGATGGCACCTGCACCGATGAGGTCCTCGTAGCAGACGCGCATGGCTCCATCTGGCCACTCTTCACCGGTGGGCACCAAGCCGATGCTAGTGAACCGCCCGGTTACCCATCTGGCCACGGCTGTTGCGTTCCGCATCGAGCCGGCGACCACCGTTAGGCCAGACATAAGGGCGGCGTGCGAGATCACCGACCCATTGTCGGACGGCATGATCAATCGCTCGCCATCTTCGACCCCGAGCAGGCTGGCCGGCGACAACGTACGACCCTCGCGCATGTTCCGGCCTCGGACCAGAGTTGCACCGATCGCTCTGGCCAACTCTTCGGCCCGTTCATGTCCGCTGTGCGGCCAGACAGCGGCACCACGTGCGACGGCCACTGCCACCGACGTCGAGAACGAGAAGACGTCGATCAACACCACACACTCGCACGTCTCCGACAGCATCCGCAGCCCCTGTGGGCCCCACTCCAACGAGACTGCTGTCACGGGCGTCACGCGTCCACGACCCGAGCCCCGCCCACCGCGCCCACCGCGGACGTGACAGTACGACAGGTACCCGAGGCCGTCAGCGCGACTGCGAGGTCAAGTGCATGCTCCTCATCACGCGCGAGGAAGGCGCATGTGGGCCCCGATCCGGACACCAGAGCCCCAAGTGCCCCGTACTCGTCCCCCACATCAAGAGTCATGGCCAGACCGGGTCGCAGCGACACTGCGGCACGCTGCAGATCGTTGCCGAGCGCGGAGCCCAGGGCGACGGCGTTGCCTGCGCGTAGGGCACTCATCAGGGCGTCGGAAACGCGCGGCTCAGGAAGCACCGACGACGCCCGCAGGCGATCCAACTCGGTGTAGACGTCCGGGGTCGACAATCCAGTCTCGGCGAACGCAAACACCCAATGGAAGTGCCCTCTGGCCAGCACAGGCGTCAACTTCTCACCGCGCCCCAGGCCCATCGCGGTGTGCCCGACAAGTGCGAAAGGCACGTCGCTGCCGATACCAGCGGCCAACTCGATGAGCTCATCGCGTTCGAGTCGCGCCTCCCAGAGCCGGTCCAGCGCTACGAGTGCCCCAGCGGCGTCCGCGCTTCCGCCGGCCATGCCGCCACCCACTGGTATCGCCTTATGCACGTGCAAGTGCGCGTGTGGTTCGACGCCCAAGTGCTCAGCAAGCGCTCGCGCCGCGACCAGGACCAGGTTCGAGTCGTCGGTCGGGACTATTGCCGCACCCTCGCCTTCTACGCTCACGGTCAGGTGGTCACCGGGCAAGGCGGTGACATCATCGAAGAGCGAAACAGCGTGATACACGGTGGCGAGGTCGTGGAACCCATCCGCACGCTCAGCGCCGACGACCAATTGCAGGTTGACCTTGGCGGGGACCCGCACGGTGACCGGACTCACTCCCCACACCCTTTCTTCCAACCAGTCGCTCGGCGCGAACCCGATCAGTCTGTCAGGAACCCTCACCTGCTCGCAGCCGGGCGATGCTCCGCGATCGCAGCAAAGACCGAGATGTCGAGGCGTTCGCCTCGCACCGATGGGTCGACACCGGCGGCCCGCAACGCCGCGTCAGCAGCATCGACGCTGCCCGCCCACCGAGCCAACGCAGAACGCAGGCTCTTTCGACGTTGAGCGAAGGCGGCATCGATACAGGCGAATACATCGACACGGGATGCGGTGGTCTGGGGCGGTGGGTGCCTCCGAAAACCCACCAGCCCAGAGTCGACATTGGGAACCGGCCAGAAGACCGTTCGCGAGACGCGCCCCTGTTGGGTGACGTCGGCGTACCACGCGGCCTTCACGCTCGGGACGCCGTACGTTCGGCTACCTGGTGGCGCAGCCAGACGCTCGGCGACCTCCCACTGGACCATCACCAGACCGCGGTCCAGAGTGGGGAACTCAGCAAGCAGGTGAAGGAGCACCGGCACAGCCACGTTGTACGGGAGGTTGGCGACAAAAGTGTCAGGGTCCAGCGGCAAGTCGACCAGCCGCAATGCGTCGCCGGTGACGACGGTGAGCTGACGAGTCGCCGCTGGATAGCGATCGGCAACCGTGCCGGTGAGCGCGTCTGCCAAGGTGGCGTCGATCTCGACCGCCACGACCCTGGCGCCGGTTTCGAGCAGTCCTAGTGTCAGCGAGCCAAGGCCGGGGCCTATTTCGAGGGCGACATCATCAGGCCCGACTCCAGCGAGCCGCACGATACGCCGCACAGTGTTGGCGTCCACCACGAAGTTCTGCCCCCAGCGCTTGGCTGGCCGAACACCCAGCTGGTCGGCCAGTTGCCGAACGGCTCCCGCGCCGAGCAACTGAGCGTCGGCAGCCGGGTTCGTCACAGTGCTCAGTGTGCCCTCAGCTGAAGAGCAGCGGGCCGCAGACCGGCCACTGACCGGCGCCGGACCGCTCGTACAGCACCTGAGCCCGGTAGGTCTGCTCGTCGGGTGTGGCATCGATCGGGTTACCTGACCCACCGACCGAAGCCCAGGTCGAGAGCAAGAACTGGTAGAGCCCGTAGTAGCCAGCGGGGTTGACCGCGCGCGGGTTGCCCCCTGACTCGCACGCGGCAAGCGCGCCCCAGTTCAACCCCTCCGCTCCCGTGGCTGGCGCGGCGAAGGGTCGGACCTTGGTCCCGTAGATCACGATCTCGCGGACCGGTTGCCGGGCAACTCGGCGGTCGAGCTGGCGTTGCCGAACGGCTACTCCATCGTGCCGAACGACGCGAGTGAAGATGACGCCTCGCCCGTCCTTCCCGCGCTGAACGACTCGCTCGACGCCTTCGTAGCGCGACGGATCGGCCCGCCGAATCACCGCGTGGTCGATAGTGAAGCCCCTGCGGACAGTTCGGACGTCGATCCTGGTGACGACGATCTGCATCCCGGTCTCGACCTCTCGGCCGAGACCGACGTTGACGCGGTCGTCACGCCCGAGCCGGACGCCAGCCTCGCGGAGCAGTTCGGCGACCGAACGGGCCGTCGTCACGACTGTCGTGCGCCGTTGGTCGTGCAGAACCGTGACCTGATCGGGTAGCGCAACACCCACCTGCCCACCCGTGAGGGGCAACCGCCCTGAACGTGATGCGGAGAACTCGGCGCCGGCCAGCCGGACCCCGTACTGATCGAGGGCAGCGTCAACGGTGAGCTCAGTGGTCCAGATCTGGGTCGGCTGCCCATCGATGACGACCTGCAGCTGACGCGCGTGCCGGACGGTCACCGCTTCCACCGCCACCAACGGACTAGCAGGATCTGGCTCAACGAGGTCGCGGTCGGTGACGACGACGCCCTGTTCATCGAGGAACTCGGCGACCGTTTCGGCATGGGTTTCGATCTCGGTCAACTGACCGTCGACGCTCAGCTCGATCGGGCTGTCACTACTGGCGAATCCGGACACACCGAGGAGGAGGGCCACCGCAAGGGCACCCTCGAGAACGACCTTCAGCCGACGAGACCCCCGATCGACGCTAGTGGTGACCACCCCTCAAGGGCCAACCGTCGTCCCCAAGCGGGTCCCCCAACTGGGTGAATCTCAGGTAGAGCCTCAGCCATCTGCCGGGTCACCTGCCGGGTCACCAGACCCCGAAGGCCCGTTCAGTGTTGGCCGTTACGGTACGAGCCAGGGCCGCGACATCGATATCCCTGACCTGCGCCATGGCCCGAAGTGTCACTGGGATCAGGTACGAGGCGTTGGGACGTCCCCGGTGCGGAAGAGGGGCCAGGAACGGTGCATCGGTCTCTACCAGCAGCAGGTCGGCCGATGCGACGGCCAGCGCCCGGCGGAGATGCTCGTTGGCCTTGAAGGTGACGGTTCCGGCGAACGACATGAACCAGCCGTGCTCGGCACAGATGGCAGCGAGCTCTGGTCCACCGGAGAAGCAGTGGAAGACGATGCGTTCGGGGGCGCCCTCAGCGAGGAGAACGCGGACGACGTCGTCGTGGGCGTCCCGATCATGGATGACCAGGGCCTTTCCGAGTTCCTTGGCCAAGGCGATGTGTCGGCGGAACGACTCCTCCTGCGCAGCGAGGCCTTCTGGACCGGTCCGGAAGTGGTCGAGACCAGTTTCGCCGATCGCCACCACACGCTCGTCGGCTGCCAACGCGGTGATCTCGGCGAATGCCTCGTCGACGGTGCCATCAGCTGCCAACCTGGGGGCCTCATTCGGGTGGAGTGCCACAGCCGCAACGACCGGGAGGTGAGCGCGCGCCACCTCGACCCCAAAGCGCGAGCTTTCGACGTCGTGTCCGACCTGGACGATCCGGGTGACGCCGACCGAGGCGGCGTGCAGCAGCGCCACGTCGACCGAAAGCCCCGGCCCGTGCTTGCCTCGGTCATAACTGATATCGAGGTGGCAGTGGCTGTCAGGGACCGGAACAGGGAGCGGCTCGGGTAGCTCTGGCCAACTACCGGTGCCTGGGCGCGGGAGTGCGGGAGACAGATCGGACACTGTTAGGTCGGACACTGCGCCATCGTGGCAGATCACGAGTCGGTCGCGCCCCCCTAGCCACGCCCCGCGTCACCTTGCAGGATCGTCCTATGCGTCTACGCCCGATCGGCCTCGCGATCATTCTCACCCTTGTCGGCGTGATGGTGGCAGGACGGTCACCTGGCACGACGGCATCCGTGTTGTGGTCAGGGGCGGGCTCTCTACGACTCGGTGGGCTCGCACGAACGCCGCGGCTCCCGGCTCTCTGCTGCGCACCACTGTCGGCCAGTCAAGTCCGTTGGCCAATGGCGTCGGACCCACCATGTGGGTGATGTACACCTCAGATGACATTGTCCGCAGTCGGGACGCCGAGGCGCGGTTCCCCGACACCGACAGCCCGGACTTCGCTACGGCTGGAAAGGCCAAGCGGATGTCCTTGCTCGCTGGGGCCAGCGTCGTGTCCGACGAAGCATTCGGCGACGGTCGAGTGGTGAGCTTTTCCATCGATCCAAACTTCCGCGCCTGGACCCTCGGTACGGCTCGCATGCTATGGAACGCGATCACCGGACCAGACCCACTGCTCAGCGGTGGCCACCTATCGCCTCGCGCTCGAGCCGCCGCGGCGGCGACCGAACACCGATCACTTAGGAACCGACCGTCGGTTGCTGATCGTCCCCAACGTCGAGCACCTGGGCTTGGAGGAGAGCCGCAAGTTGTCGTTGGTGTTGCCGCGTTTGGAACTCGCCGGCGTCACGGTGCTTTGGGCCTGCCTCCCCGGCCCTTCGGACGCGCTTACGACGCAGGGGCCGCGCGAACGAGGCGATCGGCGTCATCGAAGAGCGACCGCTGCGCCAGCCGTGCGGAAAGAACAGCGGCCATGAAGGCAGCACCGAGCAGCATGTACATGACGACGATCTGGTAGCGAATCGCGTCCCACGGATCGACTCCCGCCAGGATGAGCCCGGTCATCGCTCCCGGCAGCGAGATGAGTCCGACCACCTTGGTGGTATCAACGGCCGGGAGCAGGGCAGTCCGCATGGCGGTGCGATACGGCTCCAAGAAGGCCTCACGTGGCGCGAGACCGAGCGCGAGTCTGGCCTCGATCCGGGCGCGTTGGTCGTCGACCGCATCGGCAGTGCGTTGCAGTCCTAGACCCGCGGTCACCATCGCGGTGCTGACCACCATGCCGCCCACAGGGATGACGACCCGCGGCACCGCGTCAATGGTGCCAAGGGCCAGCAAGATGCCCATCGTCGATGCGACGGCGACACCGATCCCCCACCAGGCGTGCACCCTGGCACGTGGGATGCCGCGCGCGCGTCCTCCGGCGACATGGCCGGCGATGACCACCATGATGGCCAGCCAGGCGAAGGCTGTGGGCAGTCCGCCCCTGTCGAAGACGAAGAGGAGCAGCGCGCCGACGAGGGCCAGCTGCGCCAGCGCTCGAGCGGCCGCGACCGCAACCTCGCGACCAAGGCCCAGACGTTCTCGCCACGAAATGACGACGGCGATCAGCACGAGTGTGGCTGACGCCGCGACGCCAATCCAGGAAGGAATGTTTGCTGTGGTCGACTCCATCGTCAGGCGCCTCCGAGGTAGGTCACATGGGCCGGGTCGCCGCGGTCGACCAATTGTCCGTGGTCGAGAACGAGCGCGTCATGGGTGAGGGCCGCGGCGCGCTGCAGGTCGTGGCTGACGAGCACCACTGACAAGCCCATGCCGGCCAGACCGGCGATCACCGAGTCCACCGATTGAGCCGCCTTGCGGTCGAGTGCGCTGGTCGGCTCGTCCAACAGCAGCACCTCGGGGCCAACGGCCAGGGCGCGCGCGAGGGCGAGACGTTGCTGCTCTCCGCCCGAGAGGTCAGCGGGATGACGGTCGCGCTCGATATGATCGAGGGCAACCCGCGTCAGCAACTCGTCGACATCAGCGTCGGTCAGGGCCAGCTCGCCAACCCTGACCTCGTCATCGATCCGTCCGGTCAACATGGCTGGGCGCTGAGCGACCATCCCGACGCGGCGGCGCAGACTTCGAACGTCGAGCTCCGGCAACGGAGTCCCGCGGAAACTGATGCGCCCGGAAGTCGGTTCTTCCAGTCGGTTGAGCATGCGCAGCAGCGTGGACTTGCCCGAACCACTCGGACCGACGATCGCAGTGACGTGTCCTTCGTGAATGTGGTCGCTGACACCGTCGAGGATCGGGCGCCCCCCGGCTACGAAGGTGACGACGTCCAACGTGAAGAGCTCGGGGGCTGGTCCGTCAGTGTGGGGCATCAGGACGCGAGCGGTTCGAAGGTCGCGGTGAAATGCCGCAGCATCCGTGGCTGGTCGACGATCCGGTAGCCGGGGAGGTCTGCGGCCCGTCGTGCGACCTCCTCGCACACCTCGATGACGTAGTCAATATGACTCTGGGTGTAGGTGCGTCGCGGGATGGCGAGTCTGACGAGATCCATCGTGGCCGGCTGCTCTGACCCATCCGGCTGTCGGCCGAACATGACGGTGCCGATCTCGCAGCCGCGCACGCCGCCGGTCTCGTAGAGGGCGACGGCGAGTGACTGTCCGGGGTACTCCATCGGATCTAAGTGTGAGAGAAGCGCCCGCGCATCGAGGTACACGGCGTGGCCCCCGATCGGCATCACGACAGGGATCCCAACGCGGTCGAGCGCCTCGCCCAGGTACGCGGTCGACCTGATCCGGTAGCGGAGGTAGTCGTGGTCGATCACCTCGGTGAGGCCCTGGGCGAGGGCCTCGAGGTCGCGGCCGGCCAGCCCGCCATAGGTGGGAAAGCCCTCGGTGAGAATGAGCAGGTTGCGGCACTGTTCGGCCAGCGCGTCGTCGTCCAAGGCGAGCCAGCCACCGATGTTGCCCATGGGGTCCTTCTTGGCGCTCATCGTCATCCCGTCGGCAACGGCGGCAATCTCTCTGACGATGTCACGCACATCACGATCCCCCATCCCAGCTTCCCGCTCGCGGATGAACCAGGCGTTCTCGGCGAACCGGCAGGCGTCGAGGAAGAGTGGCACCTCGTACCGGTCGCAGACCTCGCGCACGGCGAGCAGGTTCGCCAATGACACCGGTTGCCCTCCCCCGGAGTTATTGGTGATGGTCATCATCACGACCGGAACGTCAGCCGATCGCTCAGCGAGGAGCGCGTCGAGCGCCGGGACGTCCATGTTGCCCTTGAACGGATGGTCGGACTC
>JAJAYM010000321.1 GCA_027117675.1 Actinomycetes bacterium
CCAGCCGCGCCGGATCAGCTGGGCGCCGCCGCCGCCGACTCCGGCAGCTGGGCCGCCTACGGCAACGGATCGGCCATGCTCGCCGCCCTACGGGATGGCCGGACTCCGCGGGGTGCCTGGTGTGCCCTTCCCGGCGTTGACGGTAGTAGGCCATCGTGGACGAGTTCGGTCGCGGAGCTCCTGCAGGCCGTACGAAGCTCAGGGCGGGGTGCTGTCGTCGTTGTCCCCGATCATCGTGATGTCGAGAGGGTGACCGAGGCCCTCGACGAAGCCGGCATCAACGCGGTGGCACTGCGCGCTGACCTCGGGCCGCGTGAGCGGTATCGCCGCTGGCTCGCTGTCCTGCGCGGCGACGCGCGTTTGGTGGTGGGGACCAGGGCCGCTGTCTATGCCCCCGTTCGCGATTTGGGGTTGATTGTGGTCTGGGACGACGGAGATGACCTCCATGCTGAGCCGCGCGCTCCCTACCCCCATGTACGAGAAGTGGCGTCGATTCGAGCGCACCAGGCTGGGGCCGCTCTCATCATCGGCGGCTACCTGCGAACAGCGGAGACGACCGCCCTGGTGCAACGGGGCTTCCTTCAGCCGGTGGTCGCCGATCGCGCGGTCGTGCGCAGGACCGCGCCACGAACCAGGGCCAGCAGCGACGCACATTCTGGCGGCGACCCGATGGCGGGGGCTGCGCGGCTTCCTACAATGGCCTGGCGAAGTGCGAGAGACGCCCTCGAACGCGGTCCGGTCCTGATTCAGGTGCCACGTCGGGGGTATATCCCCCGGCTGGCGTGCGTGCGATGCCGTGAACCGTCTCGCTGCCCGTCGTGTCAGGGCCCACTGAGTCTGCGCGACGGACACCGGGCGCCGGTCTGCCTCTGGTGTGCGGCTGTCGCCGCGCCCTGGCGCTGTGTGGCGTGCGGCCATGACCGGCTCAGGGCTGTAGTGGTCGGTGCGACCCGAACGGCCGAGGAGCTCGGCAGAGCCTTTCCCGGCGTACCCGTGCTCACGTCCGGTGGCCGATCTGTGCGGCATCACGTGTCGTCCGACCCGGCACTGGTCGTGGCGACACCAGGTGCCGAGCCGATCGCGCATGGGGGCTATGCCGCCGCGCTTCTCCTTGACATATGGGCATTGCTGGGGCGGGCCGACCTGCGCGCCCAAGAGGAGGCCCTGCGTCGTTGGATGTCGGCGGCCGCCTTGGTTCAAAGTGCCGACGACGGCGGACACGTCGTTGTCGTCGGCGACGCGGGTCCTGCCCCTGTGCAGGCTCTTGTGCGCTGGGATCCGGTGCGATTCTCCGACGCCGAGCTCGCTGACCGGATCGCCGTCGGGATGCCACCAGCCCTGCGGGTTGCCGTGCTACGCGGACCGGTCGCCGACCTTGGCGATCTACTCGATCGGTGCGCCCTTCCTCCGGGGACGCAGCGATTGGGTCCGGTCCCCGTGCACGCCAGTGCCGAGGAGGGTGGCAGCGTCGATCAGCAGGTCGTTCTCCGCGTCGATGCGCCGAGCGGAACCGCGCTCACGGCTGCGCTCGCCGCTGCGCAAGGTGAGCGCAGCGTTCGCAAAGACGCCGGCCGCGTCTCGGTGCGGATCGACCCCGTCCCCTTCGGCTAGTTCAGCCTGGCTTCAGCCTGGCTTCAGCCTGGCCGCACGCGCGGAAGGGCAGTGCTGCGGGACGCCTAGACTGGGGAGCACCACTTCACCTCCGGAACCTCTGGGAGTTCTTTCGATGCCCGTCCAGCCGATCCGCCTCTTTGGCGATCCGGTGCTCCGCATGCCGGCGCAGCCGGTCGTCGACTTCGACAAAGAGCTCCGAAACTTGGTGCAAGACCTCACCGAAACGATGCTGGACGCCCCAGGAACCGGCCTAGCGGCTCCGCAGCTAGGCGTCTCCCTCCGGGTGTTCACTTACGACGTTGACGACGAGGTCGGCCACCTCATCAACCCTGTGCTCGACCTATCGGAGGACGAGCAGTTCGGCGAAGAGGGGTGCCTGTCACTTCCAGGATTGGCGTTCGACTGTCGCCGGGCCTTCGGGGTCGTGGCCAAAGGATTCAACATGCACGGCGACCCGGTGATCATTGAGGGCACCGAGTTGCTGGCCCGTTGCGTTCAGCACGAAACCGACCACCTCGATGGGGTGCTCTTCATCGACCGGCTCGACCCGGAGCAGCGGAAGATCGCGATGAAGGCGATCCGGGAGGCCGACTGGGCAGGTGAGCCGACTCTGACGATCAGGGCCAGCCCGCACGCTACCCGCGGCCTGGCGCTCTAGGAGTACCGGCAGCGATGCGACTGGTCTTTGCTGGGACGCCTGATGTCGCGGGTACGGCGCTGGACCGGTTGCTTCGCTCGCGGCACAGTGTCGTGGCGGTGATCAGCCGCCCCGACGCCCGGAGTGGCCGAGGTCGCTCCCTCTCGATGTCGCCGGTCGCTCAACGCGCAGCCGAGTTGGACATCGCACTCCTGCAACCCACGAACCTCACCGAGCCGTCTGTTGCCGATGAACTGCGCTCCTTTGCCCCGGACTGCTGCCCCGTTGTTGCCTACGGAGGACTGGTTCCGAGCCAACTGCTCGATCTTCCGCCGCTCGGGTGGGTGAACCTGCACTTCTCATTGCTTCCCCAGTGGCGCGGTGCCGCGCCTGTGCAGCATGCGATCCTCGCCGGTGACGAAGTCACCGGTGCCTCAACGTTTCGGCTTACTGCTGGTTTGGACACAGGCCCAGTCTTTGGCAGCGTCACCGAGCCGGTCGCCAGGTCCGACACCTCTGGCGAGCTTCTCAAGCGACTGGCGGTGGCTGGGGCCGAGTTGCTCGTCCACACCCTCGACGGCATCGAGAGCGGCCAGCTGCTTCCCGCTGACCAGCCGGTTGATGGGGTGAGCCTGGCGCCGAAGATCACCGCCCAGCACGCCAGGGTGCGCTGGACAGATCCGGCGCTGGCCATCGACCGACTGATCCG
>JAJAYM010000322.1 GCA_027117675.1 Actinomycetes bacterium
CGTGCGCCTGCCGGATCTCGTCCACGATGCGCAGCATGATGTCGTCGATCATGTAGTCCTTGGGGGTGACGACGGCGGCGACGCCCAGTGCCTCGAGAGCGGCCGCATCAGACTCGGAGATGATGCCGCCCACCACCAGGGGGACGTCGCTCAGCCCTGCAGCGCGAACTCGCGTCAGCACCTCAGGAACCAGTTCCATGTGTGAACCGGACAGCACCGACAGCCCCACGACGTGGACGTCCTCCTCCACGGCCGCAGCCGCGATCTGCTCAGGGGTGAGCCGGATTCCTTGGTAGACCACCTCGAATCCGGCGTCCCTGGCCCGCACGGCGATCTGCTCGGCGCCATTGGAGTGCCCGTCGAGCCCAGGCTTACCGACCAGGAACCGCAGCCGGCCGCCCAGTTCGGACGCCGTCTGTTGCACCGCCGCTCGTACCGCCCCAGCGGATGCCGAGGTGCCGCCTGGCGTGGTCTGCGCCGAGACGCCGGTCGACGCACGGTACTCACCGAAAACACCTCGTAGAGCGTCGGCCCACTCGCCGGTAGTCACCCCGGCCCTCGCACACGAGAGGCTGGCCGACATCAGGTTCTCGCCCGACACGGCGTCCTTCTCGAGCACCTCGAGCGCCTCGGCAACAACGACCGAGTCTCTACCCGCCCGCCAGCTCGCCAGCGCTGCGACAGCACGTTCCTCGACGTCGGCAGCGACTGTCTCGACCACGTTGCCTAGATCGGCGAGCAACGGATTCGGTTCGGTCGTCGTGAAGCGGTTGAGCCCGACCACGACGTCCTCGCCCGACTCGATGGCGCGAAGGCGTTCGGCGTGCGACTGCACAAGCGCAGTCTTCATGTACCCGGACTCGACGGCCGCCAGAGCACCGCCCATCTGCTCGATCTGCGCCATCTCTTCGCGCGCTCCAACGACGAGCTCGTCAACCTTGGCGGCGACAACAGGCGACCCTTCAAAGAGGTCGCCGTACTCCAACAGGTCAGACTCGAAAGCCAACACCTGCTGCATGCGGAGTGACCACTGCTGGTCCCAAGGCCGCGGCAACCCAAGAGCCTCGTTCCACGCCGGCAGCTGAATGGCCCGAGCCCGCGCATCTTTGGACAGCGTTACGGCGAGCATCTCAAGCATGATGCGCGCCATGTTGTTCTCCGGCTGTGCCTCGGTCAGCCCTAGCGAGTTCACCTGGACGCCGTACCGAAAGCGCCGCTGCTTTGGGTCGGTGACTCCGTACCGCTCACTGGTGATCTCGTCCCAAAGCTGCACGAAGGCGCGCATCTTGCACATCTCTTCAACGAACCGCACACCGGCGTTGACGAAGAATGAGATTCGTTGGACGACCTCGCCGAAGCGTTCTGGAGGCACCTGACCGGAGTCGCGCACCGCATCGAGCACAGCGATCGCCGTACTGAGCGAGAACGCTAGCTCTTGGACGGGCGTCGCTCCGGCTTCCTGCAGGTGATAGCTACAGATGTTGGTGGGGTTCCACTTGGGGACGTTCACCACCGAGTACGTGACCATGTCGGTGATCAGCCGCAGGGAAGGACCAGGAGGAAAGACGTACGTGCCTCGCGACAGATACTCCTTGATGATGTCGTTCTGCGTCGTTCCCTGAAGCAAGTGCGGGCCGACCCCCTGCTGTTCGGCGGTGACGATGTACAACGACAGCAGCCACATGGCCGTGGAGTTGATCGTCATCGACGTGTTCATCGCGTCGAGCGGGATTTCCTCCAGCAGCGAACGCATATCTCCCAGGTGAGTGACTGGGACGCCGACCTTGCCGACCTCGCCGCGGGCGAGCGCGTCGTCTGGGTCATAGCCGGTCTGCGTAGGCAGGTCGAAAGCGATCGACAGGCCAGTCTGGCCCTTGGCCAGGTTCTTTCTGAAGAGCGCATTGGACGCGGCGGCCGACGAGTGACCCGCATAGGTGCGCATCACCCAGGGTGGAGTCGCGCTCGGACCAGCAGCAGAGCCGCGAGCAGGGGTTGATGGATCGTTCGCCATCCAAGCCTCCGTGAGGTCCCGGTGGAATCGACCCTCAGCCTAGCTGAACCGAGCCGCCCTCTGCGGTGACCCTGTCGAGATCGAGCACCCGGTGCAGACGCGTGACGGCCAGGATTCGCAACACGCGTGGTTGCGGGTCGCAGATCACCAGACGAACGCCGCGCTGGCGCGCTCGGCGATGAGCAGCGACGAGCACACCTAGCCCGGCAACATCGAGGCTGACGACGGCTGACGCATCCACCGTCATTTCACCTTCATGGATGGAGTCGAGCGCCACCTGTAAGGCATAGCGCACGTCTCCCGACGTCGTTGCGTCCACCCGGGACGGCAGTGACACGTCGAATGGGTGCATAGAGCCCTCCGAACCCGGATCGGCCGACGCCCACGGCTGTGAGCCGCGGGAGGGAAGTCGTCGACGAACTCCGAGAGGCCGCACGCTAGCGCTGGACGCCATCAGCAGCGGTGAGACACGCCGCTCGAATCTGCCGTGGTTGCCTGACTACGGTCAGTAGCTATAGAAACCCTGTCCGGTCTTCCTCCCGAGGACCCCATCGGCCACCATCTTGCGCAGCAGAGGTGGTGCTGCGAACGTCTCCCCCGCTGTCTCCGCCGCGATGTTGTCGGCTGCGCTCACCATCACATCGATCCCGACCAGGTCGATGGTCTCCAGCGGCCCCATCGCGTGGCCGAACCCGAGCCGGCAGGCGGTGTCGACGTCCTCGGCGGTGGCCACCCCCGACTCGACCAGCCGCGCGGCCTCGACGATCAAAGCCGTGATGAGTCGAGTGGTCACAAATCCGGCGATGTCGCGGTTGACGACGACGCAGGTCTTGCCGACGCGCTCAGCAAAGCCGCGGGCGGTGGCCAGCGTCTCGTCGGTGGTGTGCTGGCCACGGACCAGCTCGCAAAGCTGCATGAGCGGCACCGGGGAGAAGAAGTGAGTGCCGACCACCCGTTCCGGTCGCCGCGTCACCTTCGCCAACTGCGTGATGGGAAGCGCCGACGTGTTCGTGGCCAGCACTGCATCCGGGGCGAGTACTGCGTCCAAGGCTCGAAACACCTCCTGCTTGACCTCCAGTCGCTCGAAGACGGCCTCCACGGCGATCGAGGCGCCAGCGAGATCCGCGACTGAGGTCGTCGGGGTGATGCGCTCCAGGATGGCCTCCGAGCTCTCCGTGAGCGCGTCCTTGGCGGCGAGCTTGTCCAGTGAGGTGGCGATCTCTTGGAGCCCACGGCCCAGCGCATCGGCATCACGGTCGTACAGGTGCACCTGATAGCCCGCCTGGGCGGAGACTTGGGTGATCCCGGCTCCCATGAGACCTGCTCCGACAACTCCGATCACGTCCACCGCGGGCTCCTCTCGACTCATCTGTGCACCTGAAGGCTAGAGGTCGGCCACGGGTAGCGCCCCCGAGCAGGTCGGCGCAGAATCTAAGGCATGCCGACATGGGGTAGCTACTCCTACGTGTACGGGCCAGTGATGGCCCTCGTCGCCATCGGCATCCTCGTAATCGTGTTGCGCTGGGCCTTCGGGCGGAGCAGCTCCGTCGTCGAGCGCCCACCCATCAGCGGTGACCCCGACCAGTACGGCCTGCTCGACTCGATCGCCTCACCCGGTACCTACATCGAGGCCGAGATTCTCCGGCAACGGCTAGAGGCAGGCGGCGTCAAAGCTACCGTCGCCATGACCAACGACGGGCCACGCGTCATGGTCTGGCCCGCCGACCGGCGCAGAGCCGAGACTGTGCTACGCCGCGCTGGCTAAGATCGCCGTCCATTCCAGACCACCAGATCGAGAGGATCAAGCAGGCTTCTCGGGGGGTCTAGCCAAATCCGACCGCTGGCTCGTCCTCCCGGACGACGACGGCGCCAAGAGCGCATAGCTGTTCATCGAACTTGGGGTAGCCGCGGTCGATGTGGTGAATCTCACTGACGATCGTCTCGCCCTCGGCGACAAGCCCGGCGATCACGAGCCCAGCTCCTGCCCGAATGTCGGGCGTTGTGACCGGGGCTCCCGAGAGCAGCTGACGCCCTCGAACCACCGCATGGTGACCGTCAGTGCGAATGTCGGCACCCAAACGGGCCAGTTCGTTGACGAAGGAGAAGCGCGACACGTAGACGTTCTCGGTAACCATCGCGGTGCCGGACGCCACTGCGTTGAGGGCCAGCGCCATCGGCAACAGATCAGTCGGGAACCCCGGAAACGGCAGCGTGACTGCGTCGACGGCCGTGGGGCGGCGGTCCATCATCACCCGGAAGCCGTCGAGGGTCCGATCAACTGATGCTCCGGCGGTGATCAGCTTGTCGAGAGCGATCTCCAGGTGCGCGGGATCGGCGTTGTGCACCGTCACATCGCCGAGAGTCATCGCCGCAGCCATCGCCCACGTTCCAGCCACGATGCGGTCGGCCACCGTCACGTGACTGACCGGCTGGAGCGCATCCACTCCCTGCACAACGACCGTCGAGGTGCCAGCGCCGTCGATCTGGGCACCCATGTTTTGCAACATCTGGCAGAGATCGACGATTTCCGGTTCGCGGGCGGCGTTGTCGATCTCAGTGCGACCGTCTGCCAGTACGGCAGCCATCACCAAGTTCTCGGTGGCTCCCACACTCGGGAAGTCGAGCCAGATCGTTGCACCCGTCAGTCGCTTGGCCTTGGCCACGATGAAGCCGTGCTCGTTCTCGACGGTCGCCCCCATTTTGAGCAGTCCGGCAATGTGGAAGTCGAGCGGACGCGACCCGATCGCGTCGCCACCGGGCAGGGCTACGTCGGCTTCACCGGTCCTGGCCAACAGTGGACCGAGTACCGCGATCGAGGCCCGCATGCGCCGCACCAGGTCGTAGTCGGCCCGATGATCGATCTTCTCCGGGACGCCGATCGTGAGAGTCGCTGCATCGCGGTCATGCTGGACATCGCAACCGAGCCGGCGCAGCAGCTCGGACATAATCGCGACGTCCAGGATGTCCGGAACCTCACTCAAGGTTGTGACGCCGGGGGCTAGCAGCGCGGCCGCCATCAGCTTGAGCACCGAGTTCTTTGCCCCGGTGACCCGCACGTCCCCGACCAGGCGAGCCCCACCGGTGACCCGGAACCGCTGAGGACGCGCGATCGCTGCGTTGGCGGTCTCCACGCGCCCATCGTAGGTGATCCCCCTAGGCTGGCCCCCATGGTCAATCTCACCCGGATCTATACCCGAACTGGCGACGACGGCACCACTGCCCTTGGCGACATGAGCCGAGTGAGCAAGAACGATCTTCGTCTGCTCGCCTACGCCGACGTGGACGAGGCCAACTCGGCGATCGGTGTGGTGGTCTCCACACCCGGCCTCGACACTGATCTTGCCGCACTGCTGACGCGGATCCAGAACGACCTGTTCGACGTCGGGGCTGATCTGTGTACCCCCGTCGTCAAACACCCGGAGTTTGCACCGTTGCGCGTCGAACAGGAGTACGTGGACCGTCTCGAGGCCGCCTGCGACGAGTACAACGAGCTCCTTGAGCCGCTGCGCTCATTCGTGCTTCCGGGCGGCACTACCGCGGCTGCCCACCTGCACGTTGCCCGGACGGTGGTGCGCCGCGCCGAGCGGAGCACGTGGGCGGCGCTGGCTCAACACGGTGATTCGATGAGCCAGCTAACCGCCACTTACCTGAACCGGCTGAGCGACCTGCTGTTCATCCTCGGCCGGGTTGCCAACCTTCCTGGGCACGGGGGTGCCGGCGACCTGCTGTGGAAGCCGGGCGGCGAGCGCTGACTCGCGCTCCGATCGCCCAGCATCGAGGCATGCTGCGGGAGGTAGTGCTATCACGCCACTTCCTGCCGCATACCTCGACATCACGCTGCGACTGCTTGGTAGTTCAGCGGGTCTTCTCAGACGGCGCTGATGGAGGTCTGCAGCATTCGGATGCGGCTTTCGAAATCCTCACGGTTGAGGTAGGCACCGCAGAGCTTGCGCCCTCCCTGGTAGGACGCCCGCCCGTGCATGACCCGCCAGTTGTCGAACAGCATCGCCTCGCCGGGTTCGAGTTGGTGTCGCCACTGCAGCCTGTGCTCGTTGGAGAGGTTGTCTAAGGCGCGAATGGCGTCGTAGAAGGCCACCATCTCTTCGAGGGGGAGTAGGAACGGGGCGCGGTCAGCATTGTTGAACGAGACTTGAAGGAGATTGCCTTGGTCGTCGTGGCGCAGGACGGGACGCGCCGCCATCAAATGCGATCCATCACCGATGTACTGCCCAGGGACGAGCACGGTCGACAGCGTGTTGTAGTGCTGAGGCTCCTGCTGCTTGAGCTCACGGGCCACTCGGAAGCTGTCGGCGATGGTCGACTCGCCGCCGGATCCCTCGAAGTAGAGGCAGTGCAACAGTTGGACGGGGGCGTCGTTGGAGTACGTCGCGTCGGTGTGCGAGAGCAGTTCAACGTTGGTGTAGGCGGTATCGGCCTTGCTCATGTCCGCCTCGAACTCCCAGAACCCACCGAAGATGGTTCGGCGGATGTAGGCAACTTTCTCCAGCAAGTCCTTCGTCGCAGCACCCGTGGCCGGTACCCCAACCGCCAAGCCGAAGCCGTACTGCGCCACGTTCGTCAGCCAGTCGAGCATGCCCTGGTCCGATCCCATGATCTGGTCATAAGGCGTACGAGGACCCGCGCCGATCATGTCGGCGTCCCACAGGACTGGCTCAACGCCCAGCGAAACTGACGCCGCGCCTGGGGTTCGAAACCGGGCGAGGAACTCGACCGGGATCACGGAGTTGTCGCCAGCGCTCCAGGCGATGGAAACCTCGCCGCTCTCCACCTTCACATGACTGGCAGCCAGGTTTGGGTCGATCGACGCCGTATGAATGTTGCGCTGCATCGTGACCGGGTGGAACGTCGCCTCGTCATGGGCATGATCTCGTAGCCAGATCCACGGATAGGTAGTCGTGGCACCGTCCTCCCACGTGACGGTGAGAGCAGCGGTATCGGACTTGTGGTCGGTGATGGTCGCCA
>JAJAYM010000323.1 GCA_027117675.1 Actinomycetes bacterium
CCGACCGCGTCCACCTGGCGGGCTGGCCATGGGTGAGTGCCGGATTCCTCGTGGTCGGAAGCATCTCCATCGCGGTCTTCATCGAGCAGCTCACGGACGACGTGGTCGTCAGCGACGTCGACGCGGTGATCGTCGCTCTCTCCCTGGTCGTTGCCGCTGTCGCACTGGCGGTCTCGCTCAGGGGCTCGCCGCACACCGTGCCGGTGAACGTTGCCGTCCTGGTGGTGTGGGGGCTGGCCGTGGCGATCGCAGGGACCTCGGGGCTGTGGACTCCCGGCGAGCGACCTTGGGCTGCCGGCGTGGTGCTCGTTGCCGGATTGGCTGCGCTACTGCCCCGTCTACTGGTCGTCACACCGTCCTGGACCCGACGCACGCTCGCCCTCGTGGGGGCCATGGTGATCGGTGCGGCCGTGGGCTTGGCCGTCGCACCGTGGCTTGATCCGCTCGACGACTATTTGACCGCCGCAGCGTGGGCAGGCCAGGCGTGGCCGACCTGGCGAGGACTCGTTGCCGGGCTGGCCTTCGTCGCATTGCTCGTCGGGACGGCTTGGCTGCTGCCGAAGTGGCTCGCAGCCAATACCCGCACCAACGAAGGTGCGGGGAGTGCGACGGTGTCGGTCGGGGGCGCGGTGCTGCTGCCAGCAGCTACAGCACTCGCAACCTGGGTCTTCGCCTCGCTGAACGACCTCGACACCGCGACCGCAGGTGGCGGCTTCTACGGGTACCAAGCTGAACCAACCCCCGAGGTGTTCCAACGCCAGATGGTGATCGCGCTGACCGTGCTAGCCCTCGGCGTCCTCGTCATGGTTCTGCTCCACCGGCTCCCGGCGTGGTCGGTGTGGGCGGTTCCCGCGCTCGCTATTCCGGCGGCACTGATCCGTCTCGACACGCTCAGCATCGACGCCTCCGCCGATCCGGAGGTCTACGGGTTGGCCCTGGCAATCCCGGCAGGAGTCGCCGCGATCGGCTGGTGGTGGTTACGACGACCCCAACCCACCCCGACCTGGCAGACGATGGCGCCCCCGTTCGTCCTCGCTCTGGCGCCCTCAACCACCGCGCTGCTGGACGAGACAGCCAACCGATGGTTCCTCAGCAGCGATGTCGGTGACGAGTACCAAGTACGGATGGTTGGCCTGCTTGCCATCGGGATCGCGGCCGCCGTAATTGGCGCCTGGCAACGGTGGGGAGGGCTCTTCTTCCCCGGCCTCGCGCTCGCGCTCGTGGTAGTCGGGATCGAGTTCATCGACCTGGGTCGCTCGCTGCCTCAGTGGCTCGCGTTCGCTGTTGCCGGTGCGGTGCTCATCGCCGCCGGGGCACGGTGGGAGTGGGTGCGACAACGCGGACGCGTCGGCGCAACCTGGGTGCGCTCGCTGACGTAGACATCTGGCGTAGACATCTGGCGTAAACAGCCCGCCCTGGGGATTGTCAAACTTGCCTGTCAGACCCTGATGGCAGAGTGCGTGGCATGTGCTCAACCGCTACCTCCACCTCGCTCGCAGGCCGCGTTCGCGCGATGGCGAGCGAGCTTCCTGATGTCGGCTTGACGGGGGACGCCGAGCTCCGCCCCCGGTTGGTCGCGCTTGAGGAGGCCCGCAACATCGTCGAGGGCGCGCAGGCAGCAGTGACGGTCGAGATGCACGGTCGGGCCGAGTCCGAGGACGCCGCTCGCGATGCAGCGCAAGCACCAGGAATCCGGTCGTTTGCGTCGACCCACGAGGCAGGCATGACAGAGTTCGTCAGCGACGAGATCGCTGTGCTGCTCGCCTGTACCCCATTGCTTGCTACCCATCGGCTTGAGACTGCCATCGGCGCTAACGCCCACCCCTCGCTGATGCGGGTATGGCGCCGCGGCGCAATCGACGCCAGAAAGGTCGCCGTCATCGGCGACAGCCTGCGCGATGTCGACCCCGCGTTCGCCGACACTCTGGCGGAAGAGGCCGCGCGGTACGCGACGTCACGGACAGCAACACAGACCCGCGCCTGGTTGACGCGTCAAGTGCTGGCCGCCGACCCTGGCATGGCCGAAGTCCGCAGAGCGCGGGCGAACGAGGGTCGGCACATCACTCTCCGTCCGGTTGGCGACGGCATGGCCGAGCTCTGTGCCCTCCTCCCCGGCGTCCAAGCTCGTCAGGCGTTCGACACCATTAACGCTTTGGCGCAAGCAGCCCCCAACGGCGATGCGAGAACCGCAGACCAGCGACGGGCCGATGCCCTCATGGACCTGCTGACCGGTCGCGCTGAGCCTCCTCAGGTGAAGGTCCAGGTCGTGGTGTCAGCCGACACACTCGCTGGCGAATCCGACAGTCCGGGTTGGGTCCCTGGGCTCGGTCCCATCACCGCGGGCGAGGCGCGTCAGATCGTGCGAGGTGCCGGTCCGATGACGTGCAGTCCACTCATTGCGGATCCCGACACGGGGATGCTGGCTGACCGAACCACCGGCACATCGGTGGAACCGCAATACCGGCCTTCAGCCGAGCTCGACCGTGCCGTGCGCGCGCGAATTGACGTGTCGCTTCCCCGGCTGTCGTCGGAGCGCGCTCGGCACTGCCTCAGGAACCGATCTAGACCACACCGCACCCTGGCCGCAGGGAGCCACCACCTGGGGCAACCTGGCCGTGCTCTGTCGTCGGCACCATCGGTTGAAGCACTCGGCCGGCTGGCAGGCCGAGCTCTCCTCCGTCGGCATCATGACCTGGACGACGCCGACGGGGCGCCACTACGTCACCGAGCCGTGGCACTACCTCGAGCCACCGGACACCGGGTAGGGCTGGCCTGCTGCCCACCACCAGCACCCAGTCACTTCAGCGCGACGCCATGATCGCGCGCGCCTGATCCACGTCCTTCGCCATCTGGACGAGCAGCGGCTCGACGCCGTCGAACTTCAGCGTCGGCCGAAGCCGCTCCACGAAGTCGAACGCGACCTGCTCGCCATAGAGGTCAAGGTCGGTGCGATCGAGCACATAGGCCTCGACCCGACGCTCCTCGCCGTCGAAGGTCGGGTTGGTACCGATCGAGATCGCTGCTGGAAATGCATGTTCGCCCCCACCAGGGCCCCGGACCAGCCACCCTGCGTAGACGCCGTCAGCCGGAACGGCCGCGTGCTCGACCGGGTCGAGGTTGGCGGTGGGGTAGCCGAGGTCGCGTCCCCGATGGTCTCCGTGCACGACGACGCCCTCCACCCGGTGCGGCCGTTGCAGCGCTTTGGACGCCTCGGCCACGTCTCCCTCAAGGACGCACTGTCGTATGTACGTCGACGACCAAGCGACCTGTCCGGCGTCGCCATGCTCGGTCACTGCACCCACCTCGAGCGAGAGTGGCGCAACGACGAAGTCATGAGTGGCGCCAAACTTCTCCAATAGCGCAACGTCACCCGCGGCTCGGTGGCCGAACCGGAATCCTTCACCGACAACGACGCCGGATGAGTGCAGTCCCTCGACGAGGACGCGTTCAACAAACTCAGCGGGCGTCCACGACGCCACCTCGATGTTGAACGTGAGGACGAGGACGGCGTCGACGCCAGCGTCAC
>JAJAYM010000324.1 GCA_027117675.1 Actinomycetes bacterium
GATCAACACCAATGGCCCTGGCGAGTACTTCGGTGAGATTGCGTTGCTGCGAGACATTCCAAGGACCGCAACCGTTCGGGCAGTCGACGAGGTTCACCTCTACGCATTGACGCGTGAAGCCTTCCTCGAGGCGGTGACCGGGTCATCGAAGTCGCACGAGCTTGCCGCGACGGAGGCAAACCGTCGGCGAGAGGGTGACACCCCAGACTGACCTGCAGCGCCATCTCGTCGGCGTTGACACTTTGGCGCCACCACGCACGGGCCGCAGGCCCCTCACTCAACGATTCGGATGAGCGACGCCTACTTGCAGCAACACCTTGCCAATGTTGTCGCCACGCTCGAGGACGCGATGAGCCTCGGCGGCGTCCGTCCACGGCAGGACGCGATCGATCACCGGACGCACACTTCCGGCTTCAACCGCGGGCCAGACGTGCTCGACGACCTGATCGACGATTTCGCCCTTTTCAATCGGTGGACGCGCGCGCAGCGTCGAACCGTGGATCGACACCCGCTTTGTCAACAGCCTCCCCATGTCGAGCTCACCCTGGACGCCGCCTTGCAGCCCGATGATGACCAGTCGTCCTCCCGTCGCCAGCGCGCGCAGATTGGCCTCAAGGTACTTTGCTCCGATGACGTCCAAGAGGACGTCGACTCCACGTCCGGCTGTGCTCTCGAGCGCCGCCGAGGCCCAGTCCTCGTCGCGGTAGTTGATCGCGACATCGACACCGAGCTCGACACAGGCGTCGACCTTGCGCTGCGAGCCACAGGTGACGATCGAGCGGGCGCCGATCAGTGCCGCCAACTGGATGGCCATAGTGCCAATCCCAGAACCGCCCCCGTGAACGAGTACGGTCTGGCCGCGTTCGAGGCGACCGATCGTCACCAAGTTGGACCAGACGGTGCAGACAACCTCGGGCAGCGCAGCAGCCTCGAGCAAGGAAACCGAGGAAGGGACTGGCAGGACCTGTACCGCGGGAACGGCGACCCGTTCGGCATAGCCACCACCTGCGAGCAGGGCGGCGACCTCATCGCCAACCCTCCACCTGTCCACACTCGCACCGACCTCGGAAACGACGCCGGAGCACTCAAGGCCCAGGTAGGGGGCCGCCCCCGGAGTCGGCGGGTACCGGCCCTCGCGCTGCAGCAGATCGGCGCGATTGACGCCGGCCGCTACAACGTCGATGACCACTTCGTCGGGGCCAGGGACCGGGTCCGCCACCGTCGTAATCTCAAGCATCTCGGGGCCGCCCGGCTTGGACATCGTCGTTGCGAGCACGAGAGCAGCCTAAGGGAATGCCACAGACCCGCTGGCATCGCTAGGGTGGCCGCTGGCCCTCGACCGCCGGAGATCTCCTTTGGAACGACTTGCCGAGTTCGTGCTGCACCACCGCAAGTGGGTGATGGTCTTCTGGGCACTGATGTTCGTTATCGGCATCGCGGCGTCAGGCAAAGCAACCGAGCGCCTCACCACAGACTTCTCACTCCCCGGTCAGCCCGGATACGAGACGTCGAAGCAGATCATCGAGCAGTATGGCAACGGCGGGAACACCCAACCGTTCATCCCGATCGCGACGGTGCCCGAAGGCGAGACTGCTCTCGACAAGATGGCCGAGATCACCGCCGTCTTCGAGGAGATCGACGCGGAGGTTCCGGGGCTCCGCTCCGCCTACTACGACAACACTGGCGATGACGTCTTCCTCACCGACGACGGTCGCACCACCTACGCCTTGGTCTTCGTGCCGTTCCCTGAGAGCTTCGAGGCACCACTGCCCAGTGAAGACATGGCACCGATTCTTGAATCCGCAGCCGAAGAGACTGGGATTGAATGGACGATTACCAGCTACGACATGCTGGCCCTCGGCGAGTCTTCCGAGACAGAGGCGCCGAGCGTCTTGGCCGAAACGCTCCTTGGAGCTCTCGGGGCATTAACTGTCCTCCTCTTCCTCTTCGCCTCGTTTCTGGCGTTGGTGCTGTTGCTGATCGCCGCGGTGTCGATTCTGACCACCTTCACAGTGGTGCTCCTTCTGACGTACGTCACCGACATGAGTTTCATCGTCCAGTTCCTCATCTCCCTAGTTGGCCTCGGTGTCGCGATCGACTACTCGCTGCTTTTGGTCACGCGGTGGCGTGAGGAGCGGGACCACGGGCGTGAGAACCATGAAGCGGTCAAGATCGCCATGAACACCTCTGGACGTGCTGTCGTGTCGAGCGCAGGGACGGTGGCCATCAGCTTGATCGCACTACTCGTCATTCCGGTTCCGTTCCTCCGCAGCATGGGGCTCGGCGGCATGCTCATTCCGGTGGTCAGCACCCTTGTGGTCTTGACCCTGCTTCCCGCGCTTCTGGGCGGAATCGGGCCGCGCGTCGACTGGCCCAAGCTGCGCCACGAGAACAAGGCGTCACGCGCGTGGGCGTCCTGGGCTGCTCTCATCGTCCGCCGCAGGTGGATTGCGGCCGGAGTCGCGCTCGCTCTGCTCGGGTTGCTGATCGCTCCCGTATTCGGAATCAAGATCGGCCAGGCTCAGACCTCATCGCTCGCGTCGTCCGGTTCCGCCTACGAAGCGCTCAACCTGTTGGAGGAGGGCGGCGTTCCCGATGGCGTCGTCTCGCCGCTGGAGATGATCGTCGACGGGGATTCAGAAGCAGCTCGAACGTCTTCGACAGACCAAGTCGTGGCCAACACGAGCCAGGTCGACGGTGTCTCTACCGCATTCGCCCCGACCGGGAGGTCGTGGTCGACCGACGCCAGCCAAATCTCCATCGGCATCCCGGTCGAGGAGGCCGTCGACAGCACCAACGCGTCAGTCGCCACCAGAGTCAACGATGCGAATACTGACGTGCCTGGCTTCGCCGGCACAGCTGGCGCAGCGGCTAACGTGCTCGACTACATCGACGCGGTCTACGGCAACTTCCCACTGGTGCTGTCAATCGTCGCGCTGGTTACCTTCCTGCTCTTGGCCCGGGCCTTCCGTTCACTGTTGCTGCCGCTCAAGGCAGTCATCGTGAACATTGCCTCAGTCACCGCCACCTTCGGCGCGGTCGTGTGGTTCTGGCAGGAGGGCAATGGCTCAGAGGCGATCTTCGGCATCTCGGCCACAGGGTCGATCACCTTCTGGTTGCCGGTACTGATCTTTGCCTTCCTGTTCGGCCTCTCGATGGACTACGAGGTGTTCATCCTGGCTCGAATGCGGGAGGAGTACGACGACACCGGGAACACGGGGGCTGCAGTGACCCAGGGCCTCGGCCGGACGGGGCGCCTGGTCACCGGTGCCGCGCTCATCCTCTTCTTCGCGTTCTTAGCCCTGGCATCCTCGCCAGGAACCGACATCAAGGTCTTCGCGACCGCACTGGGATTCGGCATCCTGCTCGATGCCACGTTGGTACGCGCGCTCCTCGTCCCGGCCCTGGTCTCACTCTTCGGGCGATGGAACTGGTGGCTACCGGCCTGGGCGGCCCGACTACTACGCGTCGAACCGCACGGCGCAGTGGTTGAGGCCGAGTCGGTGGCCGATGAGGCAGCGGCGTCGGTTCGCAGCTGACGCAGTGGGGCCCCTTCCCGGGAGGGGGCCCTTCTGGTCCCACCGCTCTGATGCCGGGGTCAGGCTGAAAGCGCCGGTAGCAAGACTCGGTTGATCGCGTGCGTGATCTGCTTGTTGCCCTTGTTGATGTTGGTGACGTTGACGCCAACCGTCTGGCCGTTCGCCATGTCGAGTTTCGCGCCATCGGCTTCCGCGGCAGCTTTGGCAATGATCTTCACACCAGGTGCAACGTGGTAGAGCAGGATCTCCTCGATGGTGCTGACGCCGAGGGCCTCGACCAGCTTTCCAGTCAGGTTCGCCTCAGTCTTGGCGGAGATCCCGAGTGGTGGCCGGCAGTGGGGCGGCGAGTCCGGCTGCTGCAGCAATGGCCGCAGCGCGGGTCGTGAGTTTCATCGTGTCCTCCAGCAATCCAGACCTGGATGCACGCCCGAGCAAAACACTCACCAGCTAGAGCCTCCTCAGCGGTCGCCGGCCACCTCGTCCTCCATAGCGATCACCCCAGGAATGCGACTACCGAGAACGGTGGCCAGGTCCATGGCAAGCGCTAGATCCTCGATGGTGAACTCCGGCTCCCTCTCCCCCCGAGCGAGAAAGAGCTCGCCAAACACCCGGCCCTGGGCGACGATGGGGACGCCCATGAAACTGGCTGGTATCTCTCGCGGGTGCTGCGCGATGTACTCCGTGACCACGTCCAGGGTGTCAGTGCTCAGATACCCCCGATGCGACAACAGCCGCTCGGCAGCAGCTGGGTACGCATCGAGCGGGTAGTAGTAGTTCACCGGGAAGGTCACCTGGTCAGGAGCGATCTCACCGACATTGACCAGGTCGCAAAACTGGTCGTCGACGATCAGAGTGATGTGCGCACTCGACGCAGCCATGATCTCGGTGACGGCAACGGCGGCCCCGTAGGCCAAAGACGTGAGCTTCTCAAAGGGGTCGATCGCGATGACCAGGTGCCGAATGATGTCCGATCGTCCGGGCCCGGTCCACCCTCGGTGGTAGCGCGCGGCAGCGTTCTGGGGCGGTGTCCAGCCCACCATCTACCTCCGCTCGAGCCGGTCCTCCCCCGACCGTGGGGGTATCGGCTCAATACCGGGCCGCCTTAACCGACGCGGCTATGGCGCGCCCGGCGCGGTGTAACTCGTCTTCACCAGCGTGTAGAACTCCTTGGCGTACGTCCCCTGCTCACGCGGCCCGTATGACGACGCCCGGCGTCCTCCAAAGGGGACGTGGTAGTCGACACCGGCCGTTGGCACATTGACCATCACCATCCCAGCCAGCGAGTGGCGCCGGAAGTGCGAGGCCGCAGCCAGCGAGGTCGTCACGATGCCACTGCAAAGCCCGAACTCGGTCGCGTTGGCCACGGCGAGGGCCTCCTCGTAGTCAGCCACCTCTACAACCGAAGCAACTGGGCCGAACACCTCCTCGCGATTCACCGTCATCGAGTTGTCGGTACCTACGACCAACGCGGGCGACAGATAGTGCCCCGACGCCGAACGTTCGACGCGGTCGCCACCGATCAACTGCCCGCCCTCGTCCCGGGCAATCGCAAGGTACCGCTCGTCCTGGGCCAGCTGGGCGGCGTCGACAACCGGCCCCATATGGGTGCCGTCGGTGCGGGCATCGTCCACCCGCCACTGCAGCATCTGCTCGGTGAGGGCCGCGACGAATCGATCATGGATACCGCGGGTGACGACCAACCTGCTGGATGCGGTGCACCGCTGGCCGGTCGACCCAAATGCCCCCTGCAGCGCCACCTCCACGGCAACACCGAGATCGGCATCGTCGAGAACGACCAGCGGGTTCTTGCCGCCCATCTCCAGCTGCAGCCGGGTGCGCTGCGGCGCCGACTCCGCCAGAATCTGTTCGCCCGTCGCGACCGAGCCAGTGAACGAGATACCGTCCACCTCAGGGCTACCCGTGAGCACCGGCCCAACGTCACGCCCAGAGCCCATCACCAGATTCAACACACCATCGGGCAGCCCTGCTCGTCGCAGCACGTCGACCAACTCCCAGGCGCAGCCAGGCACCAGCTCAGCTGGTTTGAAGATGACTGTGTTGCCGTAGGCCAGCGCCGGTGCGATCTTCCATGCGGGGATGGCGATGGGGAAGTTCCACGGGGTGATGACGCTCACCACTCCCAGCGGCTCCCTGGTCACCGCCACCTCCACACCTGGTCGAATCGAGTCGACGACCTCGCCGGTGTTGCGCAAAGCCTGGCCGCCATGAAACTTCAGGATCTGACCAGCCCGCACAACCTCGCCTCGAGCCTCGGGCAGTGTCTTGCCCTCCTCACGAGCCAGCAGGTCGCCCAACTCGTCGGCCCTCCGGACGATCTCGTCACCGGCTCGGTCCAACACGTCAGCGCGCTCTTGCGGCGTCGCGAAAGCCCATCGGGGCAGCGATGCACGCGCTGCTGCGACGGCCTCCTGGGCATCGGACGCACTACCGCGCGCGTACTCGCCGATCACGTCGCTGGTGTCGCTGGGATTGACATTCGGTGTCCACGCGTCACCGGACGCGTCGGCGCCACCAATGATGTTTCGACGCCGTAGCGATCGGGTGTCCTGACTCATAATCCCCTGAGCCTAGAACCCGGGCCTAGAGCCCAGGCAGTTCAGCCCGCTTCAGAGGTTGGCGAGAATCTCACTCTCCGGGAGGCCGCCCTGCCAGCGGCCGAGCTCTTCACCACCGGGTGAAAGCAGTACCCAGGCAGGCTGCCCGGTGATCTCCAGCGCCCGCCAGGACTCAAAACCGGGGTCCCACAGCATCTGTGGCGTGCTCACGCCGTACGTGCTGACGAAATCCTCGGCGAGCGCGAGGTCATCTTGGGTACCGAGGCCAACGACGGTCACGGCGTTAGCGTTCTGCTTGGCAAACGCCTCGACGCCTGGTGCTTCCCCTGCGCAAATGGTGCAGGACGGAGCCCACGCCCATAGCAAGATCGGCGTCTCACTCGGAACGAGCCCCGCGAGGTCGATCTCACCGCCGGCCACGTCCTTGACCTGGACCGAGGGCAGCACGCTGTTCGAGATGTCGACCTCCGGCCCCGGCTCCTTGTCCTTCTCGGCGTCCCCGCCGGCGTCCGATGCCTCGCTCGGCGGACTAGAGACCGGTGCTGCCGTCTCTGCGTCTGCGCCACATCCAGCCAGGGCAAGGCCGATGGCCAAGCCAACCGCCGCTAGCGGTAATACCCGCTGAATCGGTACCGGGGACTTCAGGAGCCTCACAGGATTTCCTCTCGAGTCAGGGCGCCACTCGGCACACCTTCGGTTGTTGCTGGGTTTGTCGCGGGATATATTTCTGGTTCTGGAGCTGGCTCTGTTGCTCGGTTTGTTGCGGGGCGAGCCGTCTGTTCGGAAGCGTCAGCCATGGCCCGCCGCCGCCAGAGCCACCACGCCGCACCCAACACAATCACCGTCGCCGCTGACAGACCCAAGACCCCGCGATGCGCATCGACGAAGGTGGAGATCTCACCGCTCCACCGCGCGACAAGATCGACGGGGCCGCGATCGACCAGGTCGCCCCTCAGCACCCGGATCTCTACGTACCCGTACCACGTCACATAGCTGCCAGCGACGATCAGCAGCACGCCCGAGATTCGATTGAGCCATGGCAGAACGGCGCGGCTGCGCTGCACGACGCCGTCTCGAGCGAGCGCAAGCGCGACGGCCAGTGCCGTGAGGACCAGCCCCATCCCACCGGCGTACGCAAGCAGAACCGCGACGCCGGCCACGAAGCTGTCGGCACGGAACGTTCCCACGACAGCGACCAGGAAGACCGGAATCGTGCACGAGAGCGACACCGTCGCGTAGATCACGCCGTACGTGAACATGCCGAAGATCCCTTGGTCGGTCGACCGCGACAAACGCGGAAGCCGAATCGACAGTTCACGGCCACTCAAGAGCCAGATGCCCAGCCCCAGCAGTAGCGGCCCGACCACCACCGTCGCGTACGGAGTCCACGCGGACACCTGTACGGCGAAGCCAGCGATCAAGATCCCCGCCAGTCCGAAGACTGCGATAAATCCAGCGGTGACGGCGAGGCCGACAGCCAAGGCGCGCAGAACCGATGACGTCGAACGAGCGCCGGCTTGGTCGCCGAGGAAGAGGGCGAGGTATGCGGGGAGAAGCGCGAACCCGCACGGGTTGAACGCCGCCACCATTCCTGCGGTGAGCGCGACGATCAGAGTGCTGAGGTCCACTCCTGCAGGGTAAGCGTCGCTAGCGCCACAGCGCGATTTCAGGGGCCCGAGGAACCGATCGGTCACCGGTCCGTAAGACCTGCGTCCAGCGCCTAGGTCAAGCGCCTAGCGGGTGAGGACGAACTCGCCGCTTCGCTCAACGGCCGGCATGGCTAGGCCAAGGCGGTCTGTAGACCGAGCAGCACCGCGGCGCCGACCATGAGTACGGCGAAGGCCTGGCGCAAACGCTCGCGGGGCATGCGTGGTGCGAGCTTGGCTCCGGCGAACGACCCGGCGACAGCTCCGATAGCCATCGGCAACGCGATCGACCAGTCGAGGTACTCCGGGCCTCGGACGGAAAGCGCGGCAACGGAGTTGATCGAGATCACCAGCAAGCCCGTAGCGGTAGCTTCCCTGATACCGAAGCCAAGCACGAGTACCAGCGTGGGGACGATGACGAAGCCTCCCCCAACGCCGAAGAAGCCGGTGACGAGGCCGACCCCAAGCGCTGCGGCGGCCACGATCCCCAATGACCGCCGCGGACGCCTCTCCTCATGCCCCTTCGGCTGACGGACCATGGCGACGGCAGCGACGAGGAGCAGCATGGCGAACCCTCCGGTGAGGACACGCTCCGGCAAGATGGTCGCCAACCAGGACCCGATCGCGGCCGAGAATGTGCCGATGGCCCCGAAGAGGGCTCCCTCGCGCCATTGAACATTGCGCGTGCCGCGGTGACCGAAGAGCCCGCTCATGGCTGCCAACAGGACCACGACCAGTGACACCGTCGTGGCCTCGCGCGGTGGAACATCGAAGCCAAGCATGAGCAGCGGAGCCGTGAAGATCGCACCGCCTGCTCCCAGCACACCGAGCAGCAATCCGATGAACGCACCGGCGACAATCAGCTCGGCGACGAGCATAGTCAGGCCACCCGGCCCGGTTTACCCGATCGGTCGACCAGGCTTTCGCCGGATCGCTGCCACGCGTGCATACCGCCTGCCAGGTTGACCGCGTCGTACCCGGACTCGATCAGGTGCTTGGCCGCGCCTCGCGAGCGGTTACCGCTGCGACAGACGACGACGACCTTCTTGTCCTTCGGGATCCGTCGCTGTTTCTGACTCAGCTGGTCAAGGGCCATGTGCAGCGCAAGGGCACTGTGCCCGGCATTCCACTCCGAGGTCGTGCGAACGTCGACCATGACGGCACCGGCGTCCACCAGCTCGCGCGCCTCGCTGGCTGAGACCGATGGCGCGCCGCTGAACAAACGACCGAGAAAGCTCATGCGTTGGCCCGCTCCGTCGAACCCACGCCGACCTCATCTCCCTCGCGAGGCGCAAACGTGCGTGCTGTGCCGCGCGACTCCAACCACGTCCAACCAGCTGGACGATCGGGCGTGGCACCCCGCTCGATCGGCAGCGACGTCCGAGGGGCGTTGCTCCAGTCATCGTCGACATGGACGAGGTTCTCAAGCGGCGCTCCGCTTGCGACAACGGTGGCGCGAAGCAGGGAGATCACTGCCGCTGCCCGGTAACCCGATCCGCAGGAAATGTACACGGGCCGGTCAGTCGGGATCTCTGAGATCCGGTCCGGCACTTGGTAGAACGGCAGGTGGTGGGAACCGACGATGTGCCCGTCCTCCCACTCAAGGTGCTGGCGCACGTCGAGTACATACGTGTCCGGCTGATCGGCGACGATCGTGGCCAGCCGACCGAAGTCGACGCGTCGGGTGGTGCTGAGCTCGGCAACGTCCTCAGTCCAGAACACTGGGCCGCCCACCGCCTGCGCTACCGGCCGATCGATGCCGATCCGCACCAACTCGCGATGTGCGGCTTGCACCTGCTCGGTCGTCTCTCCTAGCAAGGTCACCGGCGTGCCCCAGGGGATGAGCCACCCGACGTAGGCGATGAACGGGCCATCGAGGTCGAAAGAGAGGGACCCACGCAGGTGACCAGCGGCGAATACCTCACGGGAACGCAGGTCAATGACCCACTCGCCTCGCTCAACGCGGGCGCGCAACTCCGCCGGATCGGCCGGCGAAGGAAGGGAAAGGTCGAAAGGCTCCGGACCGGCGGCATTGACCGGGACCATGTGGGCGTAGTAGGCGGGGAAGACATGCAGACCTGCGAGCGTCTCTTCGACGAAGTCCCGCTCGTCGTTGGTCAATGCCGGGTTGTTGCTGCGCTCATCGGCAATGGTGCCGGCCGTTCCCTCGTTCTGCGTGGCCGCGCAGAACGATCCGAAGCCATGTGTCGGGTACACATAGGTCTCGTTGGCGAGCCTGCCGGCCAACCGCTGCACCGAGTGCCACTGGTCATGTGCCAGGCCTTCGGTGAGTTCGGGCTTGACGAGATCGGGTCGCCCTACGGCGCCGTAAAGCATGGACCCACCGGTGAAGATCGCCCCCGGGTAGACGTCGGTTGCCTCAGAACGCTCCACCGAGTACGAGACGTGGTGCGGGGTGTGACCCGGCGTAGCGACCACGGTCAGGACCAGACCGCCCACCGTGAAGGTGTCCCCATCGCGAACCGGAGTGTGCTCGAAGGGAACAGCAGCGTCAGCGGGCACCAGATAGACGGCTCCATGGCGTAGCGCCAACTCCAAACCACCCGTCACGTAGTCGTTGTGCACGTGGGTCTCTACGACGTGGGTCGCTACGAGGCCATGTTCGGCCAGCAGGTGCTCGACGCGGTCGATGTCGCGCTGTGGGTCAATCACGACGGCCTGCGCCCCGTCGTGAGCGATGTAGCCGCGGTTCCCCAGACCCGGGGTTTCGATCACAAGAACGTGAGGTGTGCTGGTGTAGGTCATGAGTGGGCTCCCCCAGTTGTTGCGACACCCGCGTCAGCTGACGCGGTCTCGATGGCGAACCCAGCCGACTGCCAGGCCATCGTCCCGCCGCTGACGTTTGAGGCGGCGATCCCGTGTTCGCTGAGGAAGTGGCACACCTGCCAGCTACGGTTGCCCGTCGCGCAGATGATGAACACGTCACGGTCGACCGGGATCTCTCCGATGCGGAGCGGGACGAGATGCATCGCCATCGGCACGGCGCCCGGTACATGGCCAGCTGAGTACTCAAACGGCTCACGGACATCGATCACAAGCGCACCAGCGGCAAGCGCCGCGGAGAGTTGACGAACATCGGCTTGAGGCACCATTCCGGTCGATCCTTCCCTATACCCTGGGGGGTATTTGCGTTTCGGAGTTCTGGCCTGAATCACATCGGACTGACGTTGCGTGGACCGGCGCCGCTAGGCGAGGGCGAGGAAGAGCTTCTCCATCTGTTCACGGGTCAGGGCGGGCTGCTCGCCGCGCAACTCGGCGTCCTGGCACTGGCGGATTCCGCTGGCGACGATCTTGAAGCCGGCTCGGTCGATTGCGCGGGACGCAGCAGCAAGCTGTGTGACGATGTCGGAGCAGTTGCGACCGTCCTCGATCATCGCGACGATGCCGCCGATCTGGCCCTGCGCACGACGCAGTCGGTTCACGACTTCCTGCGACACTGAGTCATCGATCTGCACGCGGGGCCTCCTGCTCCTTGGGGACACCCAATCCTATACCCCTGGGGGTACCTGTGACAAGCACCACCACGGGGAGCGAGCGCCGCCCTGTCGTGACGCACCACCTGGCGCTTCAAGAGGAGTCGGGGGCCGGCACCACTTGGCTGCTCGGGGGAGGCGCCCTCCACAACAGCTTCTTGGCCGAGGGCCCGGTCGACGGAACCTGGATCCGCTACCGCGTCGAGTCAGCCGACCGCGACGAACACGTGTGAGGCCATCGTGTTGTTCAACTCGGCATACTCCATCCCGCTGCCCACCATCACGCCATCGTCGGTGCGGCGAACCTTGACGACCTGACCGGGAAGGACGCCA
>JAJAYM010000325.1 GCA_027117675.1 Actinomycetes bacterium
CGCCGCCTCGGCCGCGGCTGTGCTGGTGACCCCAGGGGGTGGGGCATCGGCCGCGCCGCTTGCGGCTGAGTTGCGTCTGACGTCCCTGTCCCCAATCGCCCTGCAGTACGGAACGATGTTGCGCGCCAAAGGCACCTTTGTTGCCAATCGCAACCTGGACGACGTCGCGATCCGGCTGGAGGTCGGTACCACCGCCTTCCTCTCGCGCAGCGCCATCACCGAGGCGGCAGCCGACCCCCCTTTCACCACAACCGTCAGTGGTGCCGACGACGACCTCGGCAGGGTGCGGCGAGGCGAGGTGGAGCGCTTTTCGATTGCGGTTCGAGCCGACGACTTGCCGCTCCCTGGGGCAGGGGTCTTCCCGCTGCGCATCGTGGCACTGGACGCCACCACTGGGCTTGAGCTCGCCGAGACAGCGACCTTCCTGCCGTGGGCACCCGATGGTGTTGGGGTGAATGCCAGCCGCCTGTTGATGTTCTGGCCGATGGTGGCTTCGCCTACCCGCGACTCAACGGGAGCGGTGATTGACGACTCGTTGGGGCCGGCCCTTGCCTCAGGTGGTCGCCTCTCGACGCTGGTCCGCGGTGGTGCGGACGCTCCGGCCACCTGGGTAGTCGACCCGGCACTGCTCGACGACGCAGCATCCATCGGCGAACCCAGCTCTGATCAGTGGCTGTCGGCGTTCGGCGCCTCGGCCGGCTCCCGCGAGGTCATCACCCTTCCGTACGGCGATCCAGATGTTGCGGCAGTGGCGTCGGCGGGACGCCCCGGGTTCCTCCGACAAGGCCAAGCCAAAGGTGACCGGGTCTACCAGCGCTTGGTGGAGTCCACCGCGCGTTCGGATCTTTCCTGGCCGGCCGACGGGGCCGGCGACGAGCAGGTCATCTCGGCGTCCGGACGCGCCGGTGACACCGTGGTGCTCCTCGATGAGGAGACCGCTCCCCTCGTCACGGCGCTCCCGTACACCCCGTCCGGGCGACTCGCCTGGGAGGACCCCGACCTCGACGTACTCCTCGCTGACGAGTCGGCCAGCGCGCTCGTGGCCAGCCCCGCCGACACCGACACCGACGTCTTGCTCGCCAGGCAGCGGTTCCTCGCTGAGACCCTGCTGCATGCGCTCGAGCTATACGAGCCGCGTCTCCTGGTCATCGCCCCGCCGCGTCGCTGGGACCCCTCGGCGTTGTGGGCCGACGAACTGGTAACGGCCATCCGCCGGTCACCGTGGATCAACCCCGTCTCGCTGGACGAGGCCTTGCGCCCCAGCGCTCCGACGGCTGCCCGCGTTCTACCGACGATGCCGGACGCTGCTGTCGAACGGCAGCTGCCCGGCACCATGGTTCTCGCAGCGGGAGGGGCTCTCACCGACAACCGCCGACTCGCCGCGATCTTGACCCGGCCGCGCCAGCTGTCGGCCCCCATCGAAGACGCACTCTTCACATCGGTCAGCACCGCCTGGCGGGCTGACCCGCTCGCCGCCGAAGCCGCCCAGGGCGCCACGCTTGACCGACTCTCTTCGCAGCGCAGCAGAGTGCGCATCGTCTCCCAGGGGGGAACTCTGGGCGATAACAGCGGAACGTGGCCCGTGACGCTTCGCAACGAGCTGGACCAGGCGGTGGTGGTCCGCCTCGGCGTCACGTCAACCGACTCACTGCGGCTGCGGGTGGAGACCGACGACGAACGCATCCGGATCGCACCAGCCCGGTCATTCCTCGCTGAAGTCGCACTGGACGCTGCAACGAGCGGCCGACTCTCCTTCGACGCGCAGTTACTGACACCTCGTGGTGCTGCCTACGACGACCCGGTGACGGTGGCGGTCGACGTCAGGGGGTTCGGGCAGATCACCTTCGTCGTGTTCGGCGCGGCCATCGCGCTGCTGGTGCTTGCCGCCGGTATCCGGGTCTTCCGACGCATCAGGACGGCTCGGCGGACCTCCGGATGACCAACCTGCCGGCGGACAACCGATCAACGCTGCGCTCTAGCTCTGTGATGGCAGTCGGAACCGTCACCTCGCGCGTCACCGGGCTGCTTAAGAACACCACGCTCCTCGCCGCGGTCGGAGGTGGCGTCTTTGCCGATACCTATTCAGTCGCCAACACGCTCCCCACCGTCGTTTACGTCCTGCTGGTGGGCGGGGCAGTCAACGCGGTCTTCATCCCCCAGCTTGTGCGCCACATGTCCGCCGACGACGACAACGGGCTGGCTTACGCCCAACGCCTCTTTACCGCGGTGGTTCTTGCCCTCGCCCTGATCACCGTGGTCGCCGTCATCGCAGCGCCGTGGCTGGTCCAGCTCTACTCCAGTGATTGGACGCGCAACGAGATCGAGGTTGCGACAGCCTTCGCCAGATTGTTGCTGCCACAGATCTTCTTTTACGGCGTCTTTGCGCTCGTTTCGCAGATCCTCAATACCCGCGGTCGGTTTGGGGCGCCGATGTTCGCGCCGGTCGTCAACAACGTTGTCATCATCGCCAGCGCGCTGGCCTTCCTGGCCGTCGCCGGCACCGGAACGTCGACCAAGACCGTGACCGGCGGCGAGATCATGCTGCTCGGCATCGGTACCACCCTTGGAGCCACTCTTCAGACGATCGTGCTCTGGCCATGGCTGCGGCGCTGCGGCGTCCGGCTGCGGCTGCGCACTGACCTGCGTGGGCAGGGACTTGGGGCTGCATGGGCTTTGGCCCGCTGGGCGATCCTGCTCGTTCTCGTGAACCAGATCGGCACCCTGGTGGTCCTACGACTTGCCACCGGAATCAACGCCACCTCCGACACCGACGCCGGCGCTGCCGTCTACCAGATGGCATTTACCATCTTCATGCTGCCGCAGTCGGTGATCACGGTTTCTTTGGTGACTGCGCTGCTGCCGCACCTGGCCCATCAGGCAGCAACGGGGAACTTCGGTGTTCTGCGTGAGCGCATTGCCTGGACGCTGCGCACCTCGGGCTCGCTGATCGTGCCCGCCTCGGTGGCGTTCATCGTGCTGGGTGTTCCTATTTCAATCCTGCTCTTCCGCTACGGCTCGGTGAACCTCGAGTCGGCGCGACTACTGGGGCTGACGCTTAGCGCTATGGCGATCGGGCTGCCAGCCTTCAGCGCGTACTACGTGATGCTGCGCGCCTTCTACGCCCTCGAAGACACCCGAACGCCCACGTTCAACGCCATGGTGCTCAATGGGGCCAATATTCTGCTGGCCGTCGCGGCTGTTCAGTGGGTGCGAGCCGACCTCGCGATCCCGGCGCTGGGCCTCGCCTACGCGCTCTCCTACTGGATTGGACTCGCCTCCCTGGCCCACCAACTGCGCCAACGCCTGGAGCGACTCGACGGCTACCTCGTGGTGCGCACTTACGTTCGGGTCACGTTGGCGTCCCTTTTGGCCGCTGTCGCGATGGTGGTCGGGGCCCTGCTCGCTGAGGCGGCGGTAGGGCGAGCAACTGATCTCACGAGCAGCCTGGTGATCGTCGTCGTGGGGCTTGGGCTCGGCGCTGCGGGCTACCTGCTCGGGGTCCGGATCTTTCGGATCACCGAAGTCAGCGACGTGCTGCGCCTGGTGACCGGCCGACGCTGACCGTAAACCCGATCGGACTGCTCAAGACGGGCTAGTCAAGTGTCGAGACTTCTGCCATGAGGACTGTCTGCACGCGCCTTCGCGCGGATGACTCGGGCAGCATTGTGTTCGGCTGGCTCGGACGACTGACACTGACGCTGACGGTATTGGGACTGCTCTGTTTTGAGGTTCTGTCGATCGTCGTCACCCATGTCTCTCTCGACAACGTTGGCCAGACGGCTGGCGACCGCGCTTTGACCATCTATACGCAGTCCAACGACACAACGAGCGCGTTCCTCGCAGCTGACCAATACGCGGCGAGCGAGGGGGCAGCACTGGTCAAGAAGTCGTTCACCATCTCCGAGAATGCGGTCTCCTTCGAGCTGACGAAGACCGCCCCGACTCTGCTTCTGTTCAGACTCGACGCAACAGCGGGGTACGCCGAGGTGACGACCGCCATCTACGCCGAGCCGTTCGTCCAGAGCAGTTCTTCTCCGTGAGTCCACGCACCGGCGCCAGCGTCGGCGCGTCCTTGGCACTACCGTTGGCGACGTTTATGGGACTGGCCCTGTTTTCGCCTGTTGGGCCCGTTCAGGCAGCTCCTAGCCCCGCTCGCACAGTAGGCGTGCACGCTGCACCCGCCGACCTGAACACCGTGCGGGGACGCGCCCAAGCGCTCAGGAACGAGTTGATCGATCTTCAGGATCGAGCGGACTGGACGGCGGAGCGACTTGCCTACGCGCGCGAGCAGGTGGCAGCAGCCACCTCCGCCGCCGTCACCGCCGACGAGCAGCTGGCGTCCCTGCAGGGCACCAACAGCGCCGCGCAGATCGACATCGCGCACCGGGTCCGAGCCATCGAACAGTCCGGTGGTGCAGCCGCGCTTTACAGCCAGGCGATCAACGCCGACGCCTTGACCGACGTGGCAAGCAACGTGGCTGCCCTGGACGGCGTCCTTGCGACCGATCTCGTTCGCGCCGCTGACGCCGAGATGGCGAGCGGCCAGCTGACGCAGGTGCACGACCGGCTTGAAGAGATCTTTGACGAGCGTGCCCTTCTCGCTGGACGCGCACGCGCGCTAGCTGACCAGGCGCGCGATCTGGTGGCCGCGCAACGCGCACTGGTAGCGGCCGCAGATCAACAGGTTGCTCGACTCGCGGCGGCCATGGAACGGCGCGCGGAACGGCGCGCGGAGGTAGCCGTCGTCCCTTGGGACGGAGCCACACCTTCAGGGCCGACGCGCTACGCGGGCCCGGCCGTCGCGGCCGCGCTCATCAAGCTGGGCTCGCCCTACGTCTGGGGCGACGAGGGACCAGCAACGTTCGACTGCAGCGGACTCGTGCAGTGGTCGTACCTGCAGGCCGGCCTGGTCCTACCTCGGCTGGCCAGCGATCAGTACTTTGCCAGCACCCCTGTTGCCACCGACCAGATGCAGCCAGGTGACCTCCTGGTCTACGCCTATGACACCGCTGATGCAGACACGATCCACCACATCTCGATGTACATCGGAAACGGTCAGATGGTTCAGGCACCGCGGACGGGCGACGTTGTGCGCGTGATACCCGTGTACCTCGACGGCCTCTACGGCGTCGGACGTCCTGGCGTCGGACGCCGCGCGCGTAGGCAGTAGTTTCAAGTGCGATGGAACGTCTTGCTGGCCGCTACGACCTCGACTCCGAGGTGGCGCGAGGCCGTGGGCGCACACTGTGGCGCGGCCGCGACATCATCCTCGACCGTCAGGTCGGCGTACTTCTCCTCGACGCTGGTCATCCCCACAGTGAGTCGGTGCGTCGTGCAGCGCAGCGCGCCTCAGCGGTTGAGCACCCTGGCCTGCTCCGCGTCATCGACACCGCTGAGGACGACGGACGCGTTTTCGTCGTCACCCGCTGGCTGGCCGGTTCCGCACTTAGCGAGCAACTGGCACTCGGGCCGCTGGACGCCGACGAGGCCAGAGAAGTCGTCGCGTCGGTCTCCTCTGCACTCGCGGCTGCCGCGGCCGAGGGCGTCCACCACCTCGTCCTGGATCCGCGAGACGTCCTGCTCACCGATCACGGCGTCGTCGTCGTCGGCATCGGCGTGCGGGCAGCTCTTGAGGGAGTGCGGGTCAACGAGGACGCCGAGGAGGTTGACGCATGGCGGATCGGCGCCCTGCTCTACGCCGCGCTCACGGCCAAGTGGCCCGGATACTCCTGCGCCGGTCTGCTCGGCGCCCCGGTTGTCGGCGGTCGAGTCGCCCGTCCCCGACAAGTTCGTGCTGGTGTGCCGAGCGACATCGACGAAGTGGCGTGGCGGGCGCTGCACCCCGACGTCGCGGAACCGCTCGACTCACCCAAGGCCATTGCCGCAGCGCTGCACGCCCTTGCCCAGCCAGAGTCGCGGGCCCCAGAGCCCGAACGCCTGTCCGGTGCGGTCTGGCGCTGGCTCGGTCTGCTGCTCGTACTGACCCTCTTCTCGGTCGGGGCGGTTCTCGTCGCCTGGCAGTTCTGGCAGAGCTCGGAGCGACCTGACGACCCAGCGGGGTCGGCGACCACTTCACCTCAGACATCGCCGGGCGCGACGTCGACACCGGACGATGGCGGCGAGAGCGGGCCGCTACCCATCCGCCGTGCCACCGCCTTCGACCCGTCCGGGGACAACACCGAGAACGACTCGGACACCGCACTTGCGATCGACGGCGACCTGACCACCGAGTGGACGACCGTCACCTACGCCAGCCGAAACCTCGGGGGCCTCAAACCAGGGGTGGGGCTCGAGCTGGCCATCGGCAGGGAACGGTCGGTGGTCGGCGTCGAGCTGCGCCTGGTCGGACGCGGTAGCGACCTGCAGGTGTGGGCAGCCCGCCCGACCACTGATCCGAAGGGTGCGCCCCCGGCTACCCCTGACCCGACCGACCCGCTCAGTGGGTACCGCAAGCTGGCGAGCGTCCGCGGAGCCAGCGACCTCGTCAGCCTGCGGTTTTCACCACCGGTCACCACCGACCGGGTGCTGATCTGGTTCACCGCACTTCCCGCGTCCGACGACGGCTACCAGGGCGGCGTCATCGAGGCTCAGGTCCTCTCCTAGCTCGTGGCTCGGCACGGCACGCACGCGGCGCTCTGCAGGGTGAATACGCTGCCCCCGTGCCCATGCACGACACGCGACCGGACGCCGAGCTCGTCGCGGCGCACGTCGCCGGCGACCCGACGGCGTTCGGGACGCTCGTCCGCCGGCACCGTGACCGGCTCTGGGCGGTGGCCGTCCGCACCACCGGCCATCCAGAAGAGGCTGCCGACGCGCTACAGGACGCGCTCTTGAAGGCGCACCGTTCGGCAGCATCGTTTCGCGGGGACGCCCAGGTCACCACCTGGCTGCACCGGATCGTGGTCAACGCCTGCCTGGACCGACTGCGTCGAGCCAAGGCCCGCCCCACCGTTCCGCTCCCCGAGCACGACAGCGCCCACCCCGTCGAACCGAGCGACCCACTCGGACGCCGCGAACTCGCCTGGGAGATCGGGCGTGCGCTGCGCACCCTGCCCGACGACCAGCGGGCGGCGCTGGTCCTGGTCGATGTCGAGGGCTACTCGGTGGAAGAGACCGCCGAACTCTTGGGCATCCCCACCGGCACCGTCAAGAGCCGGTGTTCGCGTGGGCGCGCCAAGCTGGTCCCACTCTTGGCCCACCTACGGAACCGACCTGGCCCCGACGACGTCCCAGTATCTGATCGCAGCACG
>JAJAYM010000326.1 GCA_027117675.1 Actinomycetes bacterium
CCATTCCAGGTAGGCGAGTGGGACGGCTACTGCGGCGAGCGCTTCTGCTACCTCCGCGCCGTTGGGCCGCGGGTTCACTGTCCCGAACGCGTACCGGAAGGCGAGGCCGACGGTGCGGCCACCGCTGGCACTGACGGCTAAAGCGAGCGGTGTGGCCGACTGGTCGAAGAGCAGCAGGATGGTGAAGCCGACGAGGGAACCCCATACGCCAACGGCAAGCCGGGGCCGGCCACGCAGCCCATCGACGGAGGCAAGGGCGATCACCGCCGTCAGCAGCGGGAACGCCACCGGTGTCCGTGATCCACGAGCGCTCGAGGTGGTGAGGGCGTCCAGCAGGGTCGACGACATGAGCTCTGGGCCGAGCACGGAGAACGCGTAGGCGATCAGCCAGGCAGCGACGCCAGCAGCCAAAGCCACAGCAATGGTGCGCCAGCGACGGCGGAGCGCGAGGTCGGCGAGGATCAGCGGCGGCAGCAAAAAGAGCAGCACGTTGCTGGCCAGTGCCAGAACGGTGAGGATGAGGTCGGGCAGGGTGGTGATGGCCGAGGCGAGGTCTTCTTCCAGACCAGAAGCCGTGCCCAGCGCGACGTCGCCCAGCAGCAGCAGGAGAACTGAGAACACCGCCCATGCACCAAGGCGGATGGCGTCGTTGGGGCGCCGGATGCGATTGGGCTGCTCCGGCTCGACGACGTGGGCTGCTGGCGGCGGCACCAGGGCATGGGCGCTTGGTCTACCCGCCGGCTCATCTGCGTGGAGGTCTGACCTCGAGCGGTCCTCAAAGTCAGCCACGCGGCGATCGTGCCACACCGGGGTCCGAGCCTCGCCTAAGGTGCGCAGGTGGCCGCCGACGCACTGCCGACACCCTTCGCCGAAGAAGTGCTCGACATGGTGGCGACAATCCCTGCCGGACGCGTGATGGCCTACTCCGACGTCGCCTCAACGCTTGGACGCGGTGGAGCGCGCCAAGTGGGTCAGGCCCTGGCCCGGTTTGGATCCGGTGTTCCCTGGTGGCGAGTTTTGCGCGCCGACGGCTCCTGCGCGGACGTCCACCGCGACGAGCAGGTCAGCCGGCTTCGCGCCGAGGGCGTTCCGATGGTGTCGACCCGCGTCGACATGGACGCCGCGCGGTGGCGGCCATGACGGTGGGTTGGCACGTGGGTGTCTGACCTCGGTGATGTGATGGTCTGGTGAATGCGCCCCCTTTCGTCCTCGACGAACATCAGCGCGCGGTGGTCGATCACGTGGCGAGAGCTGGACACGGACCCACCCTGGTGCTCGCCGGCCCCGGAACTGGCAAGACCACCACGTTGGTCGAGGCCATCGCGGCCCGGGTGACCGCTGGCACCGACCCAGAGCGCATCTTGACCCTGACGTTCAGCCGGCGAGCCGCCGGCGAGCTTCGCACCCGCATAGCCAGGCGCCTCCAGCGCACTGTCGCGGCTCCGCTCGCCTGGACCTTCCACGGCTTTGGGTTCTCGCTCGTCGGCGAGCTCCTGGTGCCAGACGATCTGGGCCGGGGGGTGCGCCTGCTGTCCGGCCCCGAACAGGAAGTGGTAGTCCGCGAACTCCTCGCCCACGATCGCGAGGTGGGGGCAGTCGCCTGGCCCGAAGCGCTCGAGGCAGCACTCCGCACGCGTGGCTTCACCGAGCAGGTGCGAAGTTTCCTAGCGTCGGCGCGGTCGGTGGGTCTTGAGGCCGACGACATCGCCCGGTTCGGTGACGGGCGCGCCGACTGGGCGGCCCTCGCACAATTCATGGTCGAGTACCTCGACGTCTTGGACTCCCGCGGACTGCTCGACTACTCCGAGCTCGTTGCTCGCGCGGTTGCTTACGCCGAGTCCGCAGACGGCCGTGCCGAGCTCCGCTCCCGCTACGACCTCGTCGTCGTCGACGAGTATCAAGACACCGATCCGGCTCAAGAGCGCTTGCTGCAGGCCATCGCCGGCGATGGACGTGACCTCGTCGTTGTCGGAGACCCCGCCCAGTCGATCTACGCCGTCCGGGGAGCCGATGTGCGTGGCATTACCCAGTTCCCTGACCGATTCAGCACGCCACGGTCAGGGCCGGGCCGGATCATGTCGCTGCGAACGTCGCGCCGGTGCTCGACGCAGATCCTTGCAGCGTCCCGCCCGGTCGCCGCACTCCTGGGGACGGCTGGGGGCCTGCCGGTCAGTGCGCTCCGGACGCATCGAGCCCTCGAACCCCCCGCGGGCCAGCCAGCCGGCGAGGTCGACGTTTGGCTCTTCCCTACCGCTGAGCGTGAGGCCGCCGGGATCGCCGAGCTGCTGCGCCGTGAACACCTGCAGCGTGGTACGGCATGGCCAGAGATGGCCGTCCTCGTGCGATCTGGCCTCACCGACATCCCAGTGCTCGCCAGGGTTCTCGCCGCCGCCGGCGTTCCGGTCGAGGTGGCATCTGATGAGCTGCCGCTCCGCGACCACCCCGCTCTCGCGCCGTTGTTCGTCCTGCTCCGATACGCCGCACGACCCGAGACGCTGACTGCTGACGCGGCCAGCGACTTGCTGTTGTCTCCACTGGTCGGTGCCTCGCCGTCCGAGATTCGCAGGCTGGGGCGAGCCCTGCGAGACGCCCACCGACAGGCTGTCGACGTCGACCCGCCCCCTTCGGCCGAGCTGGTACTGGCTGGCGTTCTCAACGCAGATCTTTTGGCGGCGCTGCCTGCTTCGCTGACTGGCAGGGCCAGCACGCTCGCGCAAATGTTGGCGTCCGTGCGACGCGGCGCGCAGGCCGGCAAGTCAGCTCACGAGTTGCTGTGGTCGGTGTGGGCGGGGTCGGTGTGGGCCGATCGGTTGGCGGCTGCCGCTGACGGCGGCGGGCCAGAGTCCGTTGCGGCAAACCGCACACTGGACGCCCTGGTCATCTTCTTCGACCTCGCAGCACGCAGCCACGAGAGAGCTCCGCGGGGCGACCTCGCCACCTTTGTCGCCGAAGTCGATGCCCAAGAGATTCCCGCCGCACCGATCGATGACGCAGGGGTCAGGGGGCAGGGCGTCCGGGTGATGACCGCTCACCGAAGCAAGGGTCTGGAGTGGGACGTCGTCGTCGTGGCTGGCGTGCAGGCAGATGTCTGGCCCGATCTTCGTCGTCGAGGTTCGCTGCTCGAGCCTGACCTACTTGGCCCGGACGGCGTCCGGGAACCGATGACCATCGCGGAGGCTAGACGTCAAGAGCGACGGCTCTTCTATGTGGCCGTCACACGCGCACGCAGACGCTTGGTCTGTACCGCGGTGGAGGCGCCAGCGGACGAGGGTCAGCGCCCATCACCGTTTCTCGACGACCTTGGGGTCGCCGCGCGCCACGATCGCGCCGGCGTGCAACACCCCTTGACGCTCGCTGGTGTCATCGCTGACCTCAGATCGACAGCCTCGGACACCCACGCTCGACCCCCGCTGCGCACAGCTGCGGCCGCCCGACTGGCTCAGCTCGCAGCCGCCGGGGCCGAGTCACCCTTCGCCCCGAAAGCACATCCGCGTGAGTGGTGGGGGCGGCGAGCCTTGTCCGACATCGGGCGCCGTGACGAGCCGTCGGCGATCGACCACGGGATGCATCTGTCCGGTTCGCAGGTCGAGGCGTTGGTGCGCTGCCCGCTGCAGTGGTACCTGAGCAGGCGTGTCCACGCAGAGGGCACGCGCGGAACTGCCGCCGGCTTTGGCGGCGTCATCCACGCTCTGGCCGAGGGTGTGGTCCGTGAGCAACTGCCGGCCGAGCTCGACGCCCTTACCGGGGCGCTGGACGACGTGTGGGGGCAGCTTCAGTACCCCGCAGCCTGGGAATCAGCACAGGAGCATGAACAAGCGGTTGCCGCGATCGACCGGTTCTTGCGTTGGCACCATGACGCACGCGACCGCACTGTGGTCTCCACCGAGCAGCAGTTCAGCGCGACATTCACCGTTGCGGGCATTGAGCTCAAGCTCAGCGGACGACTCGACCGGCTTGAGCGAGACCACGAGGGCACGCTGGTCGTTGTTGACCTCAAGACGACGGCCAACGCCCGATCCCGCAGTGAGGTGGCAACCGATCTGCAGCTGGCGACGTACCGCCGGCTCGTCGCCGGCTCTGACGCCATTTCCGATCCGGTCGGGGCAGCAGAACTCGTCCAGCTGCGGATCCCTGCTGGTACGCGCGACCCCGGCCCCAAGGTCCAGCGCCAGGAGGCAACCGAAGAGTCCGACGAGACGCTGGACGCGGCCCTCGTCCACGCGGTGACCACGATCTCGTCCGGCGCGTACCCCGCCACCCCAGGGCCGGCCTGCTCCTACTGCCCGTTCACCATCACCTGCCCAGCGCAGGCGGCCGGACGCGAGGTAGTCACGTGAGCGCCGAGACCACGGGCTTGACGAGGCAGGGGCTCTGCGACCTCTTTGACATCCCATTCACCGATGAGCAGCTCGACGCCGTCACCACGCCCCACGCGCCGGCGGTAGTCATCGCTGGTGCCGGGTCTGGCAAAACCGCACTGATGAGCGCAAGGGTGGTCTGGCTGGTCTCACATGGGACCGTCACCCCTGACCAGGTACTCGGGCTGACCTTCACGAACAAGGCAGCGGTCGAGCTGAGCACGCGGGTCCGTAAGGCACTTCGACTCCTCCATGGGCCGGACGATCCCGCAGCTGACGGCGAGCCGACGATCAGCACGTACCACGCCTATGCGGCCGCTCTGCTTCGTGAGTACGGACTCTGGGCGGGCTACGAGCCAGCCGCACAACTGTTGACCGATGCCCAGCGCGTCCAGCTAGCCGAGTCGGTCGTGCGCCGAGCGCCTGGGCCTTTCCCCGCGCTTCGGCTTCGGCTGACCACGCTCACCGAACGGCTGATCACGCTCGACGGTGAGCTCAACGAGCACCTGGTCGACTTACCGGCGCTGATGGCGCACGACACCGCACTGATCGAGGAACTTGATGCGCTCGAAGTCCTGGGTGGCAAGCTCACTGCAGACCCAGCCAAGGCGCGAGACACAGCTCGGGCCAGGCTTGAGCTAGCGCCACTCGTGGTCGAGTTCCGACGCGCGAAGGCAGCTCGCGAGCGCGTCGACTTTGGTGACCAGATGGCAGCGGCAGCTCTACTGAGCGAGACAGTGGCTGAGGTGAGCCGAGGTGAGCGCGAGCGGTTCGCGACGGTGCTCCTCGACGAGTACCAGGACACCTCGATGGCACAGCAACGCCTGCTGGTCGCACTCTTCGGTGCTGGCCATCCGGTGATGGCTGTCGGCGACCCTTTCCAGTCGATCTACGGCTGGCGCGGCGCATCGGTTCGCAACATTTTGACGTTCGACCGCGACTTCGCAGATCGCCACCCCGCACCGATCTACGCCCTGGGTCAGAACAACCGTTCCGGTGGCCACATCCTTTCAGCCGCCAACATCATTGCCGAGCCCCTGCGCGGTCGCTTCCCCGAAGTCGCAAAGCTGCGCCCGCAGCAGATCAAGGCTGACAGCGGTGACGTCATCGTCTCGGGCCTCGGCAAGGTTCATGCCGGCAGCAATGACTATGGCATCATCGGCGAGCGCCTGTCGCC
>JAJAYM010000327.1 GCA_027117675.1 Actinomycetes bacterium
CACGACCTCGTGCGCACAAGCGGCCAGTCCGGCGTCCAGCGCATGCCCCAGACCGATGTTGTTGGCCAGCGCCACCACGTTCACAGGTACCGGAGACCCGGTCACCAGGTCATCGATCACTGACTGCAGTCGGGGCGGCACGACCCCGTCGCGCACCAGGACGACCTCATCGGGCTGCAACACCTGCTCGTCAACGGCGCTGGCAAAAGCACGCCGGAGGTGCTCGGGGTCGTCGGCATGGTAGGTCGGAAGCAACAGCGAGAACGGGACGCCGGCGTCGCTCACGATGGTGACTGCTCTGACGTCGTCACTGAGGGAATCGGTGCACCAGCGGCTGCCATCACGTCATGCACGTCCCGCGGGGCGTGTCTGGCACCGTCGACGAGGCCTCGCCTTAGCCCGGACAAGAGAAGCCCTCGCTGCTCGGACGCCGCGAAGGTGCGGATCCATCGGCGAAGCGTCGAGCCGGCGTACAGCACCTTCTCGGTCGGGGCCAGACCATCGCTTCTGGTGAAAGTCCAGACCTTGTTGCGCACCTCGAAGTAGAACCGCTCGCCGGGATCGGCATCGGTCGAGCCGAAGGTCTTCGTTCGGTGCTCGACCACGCTGGCCGGGCAGTACAGGCCGACTCGGTCCCGAAGGAGACGGGTGCTGAACTCGAAGTCGTCGTTCCAGAGGAAAAAGTCTGCCTCAGGTAGACCCACAGCACGAACAGCGTCCGCTGCCACGATCAGTGAGACGAACGACGCCGACCGGACCGGGACGCACCCAACGGCGGCTGCCGCAGCGAAGTCGGCGCGTCCGGCACCTGGCCGGGGACGGGGAGTGTTCATGGGGTGGTCGCGGCCGTCGGTCCACACCACTTTGCTCGCGATACCGGCTGGTGTCGACCCCGGGTACTCGTGATGTGCGAGCAGTAGCTCTTCGAGTGCGGTCGGCGACGGAACAGTGTCGTCGTCCATCAGCCAGACCAGGTCGGCGCCAGCGGCCAGCGCGAAGGCAATCCCCGCGGCGAACCCCCCTGCGCCACCGGTATTGCTTGGCAGCGTGTGTAAAACGACGTCAGGGAACTCCGCAGACACCATGTCGGACGTGCCGTCGGTGGATGCGTTGTCGATTACATGTAGGCCGTCAAGGGGTCGGGTTTGCCTCGTGACGGCCGCGAGCGCCTCGCCCAACAGCTCACGGCGGTTGTACGCGACGACGACCGCCTGCAGGTTGAGCACGCAGCGAGAGTAGTCGACGTTGGACCACGAGCTGGGCGGCCTTCGCTACCGTGTCAACGACCACCCCGTCTCATCCGCCACCATTGCTCACCATTCGCTCCTCGTCCGCCACCATTCGCCACCAACAGCCCGTGAAGAGAGCCCGCATGGCACCCGACGCTGTTTACCTGCACATTGGCTCACCCAAGACGGGGACGACCTACATCCAGGACGTCCTTTGGGCCAACCGGCAGGCGCTCAAGGCCGACGGCATCCTGCTCCCCGGCAGCTACCGCTACGCCCGCGTCCAAGCAGTTCGCGACTTACTGAAGTGGGAGCCGATCGACGGCGACCTGCCCCAGACGTGGCGAAAGCTGGCCGGCGAGGCTCGGCGCTGGTCAGGACGCTCGGCGATCATCTCCCAGGAGTTCTTGTGCTGGGCATCGACCGATCAGATCACCGCGGCCGTCGAGTCCTTCCCGAAGAGCCGCGTCGAGGTCATCCTCACCACCCGTGACCTCGCCCGGCTCGTACCGGCACAGTGGCAGACCGCTATGCGGCAGCGGAACACGCGGACGCTCGACGAGTACGCCGACGCGGTGGCCGGAGTTGCTGAGGGGGGCCAGGCCAAGGCGGGGGCTCGGCGCTTCTGGCGCCGCCAGGACTACGGACCCATCCTGGCGCGCTGGATCGATGCGGTGGGCCTGGAGCGGGTGCGGGTCGTCACGCTTCCGCCGTCCGGTGGCGACCCCACCGAGCTTTGGAGCCGGTTCTGCCGTGCCTGTGGCATCGACACTGAGACGACAGCCCCCGGCGGGGTGAGCCACGAGTCGCTCGGCGCGGTCTCGGCCGAGCTGATGCGGCGACTCAACGCGCACCCGACGATCGAGGACATGCCGATGCGCACCTACCAGAAGTCGGTGAACGGGGCGCTCTCGCGACGCGTGCTCGGCCAGCGCAGGTCGCAGGAGCCGGGACTGGCCCTTCCCGAGCAGCACATCCCATGGGCCGAGCGTGAAGCAGCACGGGTCATCGGCGACATCGAAGCGCTCGGGGTCGAAGTGATCGGTGACCTCGACGACCTTCGGCCACGGCCGGCGAAGAACCCGTCGGTCGCCCCTGAAGAGCTTCCGGTAGAAGAGCTGCTCGCGGCTGCGCTGGACGGGCTCGCTGGGATGACTGCCGAACATGCTGAGCTGATGAAGAAGATCAAGAAGGCCGAGAACCAGTCTCGACCTCGTACGAAGCAGGTGGCCGCCCCCGTCAAGCGCAGTTTCCTGAGCCGGATGCGCGGAGTCTTGGCACGGCTCCGGGCCGCCGTGCGCCGCCGCAGGGCGCGGCGCTGACTCTCGCCGGTAGCGTGGAGTCCATGGTGCAGCCGGGCAGCGATCCCTACGTCGAACACTCGCTGCGCACGTCGATGTACTTTCCGGCCACCCGCCTGTTCATCGCCGGCAACCCCAAGGCAGCGGGGACCATGCTGCGCTGGTGGCTGCTCGGCGCGCACGGCGTCGACGTCG
>JAJAYM010000328.1 GCA_027117675.1 Actinomycetes bacterium
AATCGGGCTTGTCTAGGGTCCGTTTCGCACCAGCACGAAGGGCATCTCGTAGATGGAACTCTCTCACACCCGCCCGGTGTCCTCGGCTGTGTTCGATGAGCCGAATCTCGTGTCGTGCGCGGGCCTGGTTCCGGTGCTTGCATTGGCCTGTTCCGCCGGGCTGCACGAGCTGGCGCAGCAGCATCTGAGCGTGCCGACCGACAAGGGCGCCAACGCCGGGATCAAGGTCGCCTCGCTGGTGGCCGGGATGGTCGCCGGCGCGGACAGCATCGATGACATGGCGCTGCTGCGCCACGGCGGGATGGGCCGGGTGTTCGCCCGCGCCTACGCGCCCTCGACGATGGGCTCGTTCCTGCGCTCGTTCCGCTTCGGTCATGTCCGCCAGCTCGACGCGGTGGCCTCCCGGTTCCTGACCGGGCTGGCCGCTCGGACGCCTGTGGTTGCCGGCCTCGATGACCCCGAAGGCTACGTGCTGGTCGATGTCGACGACACGATCGTCGAGGTCCACGGCTACGCCAAGCAGGGCTCGGGCTACGGCTACTCCGGGGTGCGCGGACTGAACGCACTGATCGCGACGGTGACCACCGCTCAGGCGGCGCCGGTGATCGTGGCGCAGCGGCTGCGCAAGGGCTCCTGCGGCTCCCCGCGCGGCGCGAAACGGCTGGTCGCCGACGCGTTGAGCACGGTCGCGAAGCTGCGCACCGGCGCCGGCGGGCCCACCCCGCTGGTCCGGCTGGACTCGGCGTTCTACGGCCGCCCCGCGGTGGGGGCGGTCCTGCGAGCCGGCGCCGATGTGTCGGTCACCGTCCGCCTGGACCCCAAGGTGAAGGCGACGATCGCCGCCATCCCCGAGTCCGGGTGGACGGCGATCGAGTATCCCGACGCGGTGTTCGACGAGGCGGCGGGACGCTGGGTCTCCAGCGCTGAGGTCGCCGAGATCGCGTTCACCGCGTTCTTCTCGGCCAAGGAATCTGAACGGGTGCCGGGCCGGCTGGTGGTCCGACGGATCCCCGACCTGAACAAGGCCGCTGCCGGGCAGGACAGCCTGTTCGACACCTGGCGCTTCCACGCGTTCTTCACCACCAGCACGCTGGATACCGTGGACGCGGACAAGACCCACCGCGGCCACGCCATCATCGAACAAGTCCACGCCGACCTGAAGAACTCGGCCCTGGCGCACCTGCCGTCCGGGGTGTTCGCCGCCAATGCCGCCTGGCTGGTCCTGGCGGTCATGGCGTTCAACCTCACCCGAGCAGCCGCCACCCTCACCGGCCCGACGCTGGCGAAGTCGACCACCGCCACCATCCGGCGCAAGCTGATCACGGTTCCCGCCTGAATAGCGTCCTCCGCCCGGCGGCTCACCCTGCACCTGCCGACCGGCTGGCCCTGGGAAACAGACTGGACACAGCTGTTCACCCGCGTCTGCGGACCACCAGTCCCGGCAACGACCTGACCACACAGCCGATCGGCGCGACCCGGGACAACAACGTGGAACACCCTGACAGCGAGGTCAGGCAGTCAGCCACGCCCGCATCCCTTGGCCGACCCCCTCAGTGGACGCATCCGCTCAACCGCTGCCCATCGGTGGATCGAGGCTTAGCAGGTGCCGATCTCGAGCCCGTTCTGTGCCGAATACCGAAAGTCCTTGAGCTGGCCCTTCGGGTCGGTAAGTGAGACGCACCAGAGGTTGGCGTTCCCGAGGTTTGTGGCCGCGCCGGAGGAGGGGCTGGCCGTCCCGTTGGTGAGGTTGACTGTTGTGGTGAATCCCCCCCCCGACAGAACGACGCTGCCGGGAACGGCGGCGAAGTCCAGCGTCAGCGGGCCAGTGCCGTCGACGAAGTAGGTGGCAACCTCCTTCGCGAGGTTGCTGACGTCTGCCTTGGTGGAAGAGTCATGGGCCTTGGCGCGCTGCGTGAGGAAGACGGGGATCGCGATCGAGGCCAGAATGCCTACGATGATCATCACGATGAGAAGCTCGATGAGCGTGAAACCACGGTCCGATCGCGACGGCGCGACAGCGTTGATGTCGTGCATTTGTCCGCTCCCTCCGCGGGTCGGATCGCTGGCAGTGGGGATCGTCGGTCGGGGTTGCACCGAGTGGAACGTTGCAAGGGCGACCCCGAGATCGGAGCCGCCCTTGCAACGTGCCTGCTAGAGAAGTCCTAGCCGGCGGCGCTGACGCAAGCGCCCTGTGCAAGGCCCCCGGCAGCGGAGTACTTGTACAGCTTCTTGTCACCCTTGGGGTTGTTCACCGTGACGCACCACGCGATGTCGGTGGCGATGAACGTGGCACCGAGGACGACGCTGGTGCTGGCCTTGCCGAGGTCCTGCGCGACGATCGCCGCGTTCCCGCCTCCGGCCACAGCGTCGAGCTGGTAGCGCCCGGCTGCGTTCAGGGTGACGACCGGAACGGTGGTGCCGTCGACCCAGTAGGTCGCGACCTCCTTGCCGATGGTGGAGACGTCTGCCTTGGCAGCCGAGTCCTGGGCCTTGGCGCGCTGCGACAGGAATACCGGGA
>JAJAYM010000329.1 GCA_027117675.1 Actinomycetes bacterium
CCAAGGTGAGCGCCGGCGCCACCCTGAAGAACGTCGCAGCTGGCAAGTAAGCAAGCGCAAAGGGACGGTGACCTCTGTGGTCACCGTCCCTTTGCATGTCCAGAGATGCCGCGACGGAACTCAGCCGAGCGGGCTTGCGTCCCAAGGGCATGACCTCACCCAGCCGGTTGCTGCCGGTACTCGTCGTCCCAATCCTTGTGCTCTCCGCGTGCGGCGCCAACACTGAGCCGACCGGTACGACGTCGGGTGCTGGCGAACCCGAGTCGTCGGTGTCGACTGACCTCCAGCAGGCAGTGCAACGCTGGGCGAGTGTCGGTCCGGTGTCCTACCGGATGACACTTGTGTCCTCGTGCGGCGAGCGCAACGGCCTTGGTGTGTTCCGGGTGACTGTGACGCCGGGGGGCACTTCTGTGGAAGCCGTTGACCGAGCGTCGGACGAGACAGACATCAAGACGATTCCTGACCTCTTCGCCTTCATCGACGAGACCGCCGCCAGCGGAGCAGAAGTCGTCGACGTCGAGTACGACACCGACCTCGGATATCCCCAGAAGATCGACGTCGACTACGTGGTCGATGCCATCGACGACGAAGCCTGTTACACCGTCAAGGACTTCGAGCCACTCGGACTCGTCGACTGATGGCGAGCCTCTCGGCGTCCCCTAACCCGCGACTCTGTCAGCCCCGTGCCGCCGCCTCTAGCGCAGCGATATCCAGTTTCTCCATCGGGAAATGACGTCCCTTCGGGGGTACGTTGCATACCCGTCACCTCATGCTCTGTGGGATGCCCTCAGCCGTAGAGCACCTCGTTCGAGCGCGAGTTCGTCCTCGGCGTACCCGCGGGCCCAGGCGTTCGCATCCTCGCGCGCGACCAGGTCGGCGTGGGCGACGGCCTGCAGCGCGAGCCCGTCGAGCAGCGAAATGATCCGCCAGGCGACCGCGTCCGGTGCGTCGCAGGTCATCTCACCCGAACGCATACCGTCGCGAATCAGATCGGCCACGAGCGACTGCCACGCCTCGTTCAGGCGCCGCGACGTCTGTTGCAGTGCCGGACGCCGCGCAGCCTCCGACCAGGCGTCGAGCCACAGCTGCATGCCCCAGTCTTCGTCGGCGCGGATGTAGAAGGCAAAGAAGATTGCGAGTCGCTCAACGGGCTCACTCGACGCGTCGAGTGCGGCCACAGTCCTGGCAAGGTCGTCGGAAGCGACCCGATCGAAGGCTTCGGCAAGCAGGTCGTCCATCGATGCGAAGTAGTGGTGAATGAGACCGCTGGAGGTTCCCATCTCCGCCGCGACGTCTCGTGCGGTTGAGGCGGCGATCCCTTGGCGGATCATCACCCGCAGTGTGGCGTCGACGATTGCGGCACGCCGCTGCTCAGGAGTCATCCTCGCCATCACGTCACCGTAGAGGCCTATTGCACACTTGTCCAACAGTCCCCTAGGGTGTTCGGATCGCCGGTAGTTGATCCGGTGCCGAACCGGGTGCCGGACCGAGTGCCGAATCCGGTGCAGTGGAGGAGCTTCCCATGGTCAAGACGACGCCATTCCATCCGCGCTTGGCCGACCTCAACACCACCCAGCTCTGGACACACTGGGCCGGTCACCTATCGGCCACGCAGTACGACATCGCCGCCAAGCACGAGTACTTCGGGGTGCGCAACGCCGTCGGCTTCTTCGATGCCTCTCCCCTCTTTAAGTTCGAGATCACCGGTCGCGACGCCGAGGAGTTCTTGTCCGGCGTGTTGGCCCGCGACATCCGCACCTGCCGGCCTGGGCGCGCGCAATACACCATCTGGTGCGACGACGCCGGATACGTGCTCGAAGACGGCGTCATCTTCCGGCACTCGGCGAACGAATTTCTGCTGACCGCGGCCGAGCCGAACCTGTCGTTTCTGCAGAACCAGATCGGATCAATGCAGGTATCCATCGAGGACGTCTCCGATCAGTTCGCGATGCTTGCCGTCCAGGGCCCTCGCTCGCGCGCGGTGATCGCCGAGCTCGCCCCCGAGGTGAACGAGCTCGGATACTTCGGCCACACCCAAGCGAAGATTGCGAACAGCGAGGTGACCGTCAGCCGCACCGGCTTCACCGGCGACCTCGGGTTTGAGGTGCGCATTCCCTCCGATGACGCACTCGCTGTCCTCGACGCCGTCATGGATGCTGGCGAGCCACACCGCATGCGGCCGTTCGGCGACCAGGCTCTCAACCTCTTGCGCATCGAAGCAGGCCTGCCGTTGATCGGTGTCGAGTTCACCTCGAGCCGCTACTCATACAACGAACATGAGCGGTTCACCCCTGACGAGCTCGGCTTCGGTTGGTTGCTCAAGGGAATCGACGACGACACGCGTCCCTTCGTCGGTAGACGAGCGATCCTCGCCGAACGCGCGACCGGGTCGTCGCGCTGGGCAACCGTCGGCCTCGCCGTCGACGGGCACGCCTTCGAGGCGCTCTTCTACGACGCGGGGCTGGTGCCGCCCAAGGACGAGCCCCCCGCCGCCTGGGAGACGATGCTCTACGACGACCACGGCGAGCGCGCCGGCTACGCCACCAGCTACGCCTACTCCCCCATGATGCAGACGCAAGTTGGCTTGGCCCGCGTGCGCCCCGAGCTCGCCGAAGTCGGCACCAACATCCACGTCGAGCAGACCGTTAACCACGTGTACACCACCGTGCCAGCCACGGTGACCAAGATGCCGTTCTTCACCCCCGAGCGAAAGACGTCGATGACATGAGCGACACCCACCGCTACGACGCCATCGTCATCGGCGGAGGTCACAACGGCCTCGTCAATGGCGCGTACCTGACCAAGGCGGGGATGAAGACGCTCATCCTCGAGCAACGTCACCTGGTGGGTGGTGCCGCCATCACCGAGGAGCTACACCCTGGCTTCAGCTTCACCACGTTCTCGTACGCCCTCAGCCTGATTCGGCCCGAGGTCATTCGCGAGCTCGATCTCGTCAAGCACGGCTTCAACCCGATCTACATGCCGACCTCCTTCGCCCCTATGGAGAACGGCGACTACCTGTTGCTCGGTCCCGACCGTGACGAAAACATCCGCGAGATCATGCGCCACTCACCGCGCGACGCCGACGCCATGGACCGCTACGACCACGACATCGGACGCATCCTGCAGCTGATGTACCCGCTCTTCGACCGCGTCCCGCCAGACATTTTCGGCAAGACGGCCGAGGACGCCGAAGACGTAGCTTGGCTCCTTGGCCACCTCGGGTCAGCCGAACCAAAGGTCGTCCATGACGCGGTTCGTCTGATCACCGGCAGCATCGCCGACTTCCTCGACGACTACTTCGAGAGCGAGATTCTCAAAGGCTACTTGGCCGCGTCATCGACAACTGGAACCAAGGTCGGTCCAATGTCGGCCGGGTCCGGCCTTGTCTCGCTGATGATGGCGATGGGTGAGCACGACGGACACCTCGGTTCGTGGTCCTTCCATAAGGGCGGCAACGGCGGCTTCACGCAGCTGCTCGGCCGGGCGGCAGAAGGACTTGGTGCAGAGATTCGCCTTGAGTCACACGTCGACCACGTCGTCACCAAGGACGGTCGAGCTGTTGGGGTCGTGCTTCAAGACGGCACGGAGTTTCATGCCGACGTTGTTGTCAGCGCGCTCGACCCTCGGCAAACGTTCACCAAGCTGGTCGACCCTCGCGAGCTCCCCAACGATCTGGTCGAGAGCATCGACCGTTTCCAGTTCAACGGAACCAGTGCAAAGGTGAACTTTGCTCTCGATGGAGTTCCTCGATACCCAGCCTTGGGCGACCGGACCGACCAGTACCGCGGCTTCGTCAGCGTCGCGCCATCGATCGAGTACCTCGAGCGTGCCTATGACGCGGCCAAGTACGGCTGGTACAGCGAACGTCCCTACCTCGACATGTGCTTACAGTCATTCCTCGACCCCGACATGGCACCGCCCGGCAAGCACGTGATGTCGTGCTTCGTGCAGTACGCGCCGTATCACCTCAAAGGCAGCGACTGGGATACCGAGCGCAACAACCTCGGAGACACCGTCCAAGCCACCATCGAGTCCTTCTTCCCCGGCTTCGGCGACCTCGTGCTTCACCGCGAGGTGGTCACACCGCTGGACATCGAACGCGTTGTCGGGCTCTCAGAGGGCAACATCTACGCGGGCGACTTCCTGTTGCCGCAGATGTACTTCTTCCGGCCGGCACCAGGCTGGAGCCAGTACCGGACACCGATCAATGGGTACTACCAGTGCGGGTCCGGAACGCATCCCGGCGGCTGCGTGATGGGTGCTCCTGCGCGGTTGGCCAGTCAGCAGATCCTCAAGGACCGCGCGAACAAAGTCTAAGGAGCCCCATGCGCCTGCGTGTGGTGATCCTGGTTTACCTTGCACTGTTCGTCGCTGAGCTCTCGTGGTCTGGTGTGACGCCACTGATCCCCAGCTACGTCGAGCAGTACGACCTGAGCGACCTTCAGGGCGGGATGGTCCTTTCGGTGGCCAGTCTCGGGATCCTGGTTGCATCGGTCCCAGCCAGTATCGTCACCCGCAGGATCACCCCGCGCACCCTCACGCTTGCCTCAATGGCTGTCATCACTGTTGCCGGCATGGGTATGGCCGTAGCTCCTGGCTACTGGTCGATCGTCGCTGCCCGCTTCGTGTTCGGGCTGGGCTTTGGCATCCTGTACGTGTCGATGGCGGTGTGGCTCGACGACGCGGCCGGCAACGAGAGTGCACGTGTGCTCGCGCTGACCACGGCGATCGTCGGCGTCAGCGCGACGATCAGTCCCGCCTACGCCGGGTGGGTTGCCGAGCGGTACGGCCTCAGCGCTCCGTTCGTCGGGCTCGCCATCATCACTGCGCTGATCTTCGTCCTTCTGCTGTTCGACCGCTCTGGTACCGGCCTTCGCAAAGACCCTGCACCGCCTGCGCGCGATCTGGCACGCGCTGTCACATCTGACCCCGGACTCGCGACCATGCTGCTGCTGACCACCGCTGCCGCCGTTGTGTGGATGACCTCCGACCTGCTGGTGCCACTTCGACTGGACGAGAATGGTTACGACGCATCAGACATTGGGATCGCGTTCTCTGTCTCGGCAGTAGTCTTCGTCATCGCAAGCGCTGTCACCGCCCGACGCGCCGATCGGTGGGCGCGTCCCGGCATCGCTGCTGGGGCCACGGCGGCGCTAGCCATCGCCACTGCGCTTCCGGCCATTCTGCTCGGTGTGCCGGTGATTCTCGTCTTCCTGTTCGGAGCCAGCGTCACGACGGGGATCATCGTTGCGCTCACCTACCCCTTCGGCCTTCAGGCGGTTGAGCGGGGCGCCGTCACGGTTGCCGTCATGAGCGCGCTGGCCAACATCATCTGGGCACTCTCAGGGATGGCTGGCCCGACCGTGGGAGGCGCCTTCGCCGAGTGGGCAGGCGACCGAGCCGCCTTCGCGGTGCTCGCTCTCGTCTGTGTCCTTGTCGCCCTGTACGTCGTGCGCCGGGCTCGAAGCGTCCAGATAGCCGCCCCATGATGTGTCAGAGGCCGGTCTGGCACCATGGCGTGGCGCGGAGTCGCCTTGACTCTGCCTCCCCGCCCTCGTAGCTCAGGGGATAGAGCATCGGTTTCCTAAACCGTGTGTCGCGTGTTCGAATCACGCCGAGGG
>JAJAYM010000330.1 GCA_027117675.1 Actinomycetes bacterium
CACCTCTACACGCTCAACCGGGGCGTCCTCATGACCCCCTTCCACAACATGGCGCTCATCTGCCCGGCCACGATCGAAGCCGACGTTGACCTGCACACCGAGGTGTTCACTCAGGCAATCAACGAGCTCTACGCCTGATGACGCAGCAAGTGGCGATCGATGCTATCGATCGGGCGATCATCTGCCAGCTGCAAGATGACGGCCGGGCGTCCTACGCCGACCTCGCTGCTGAGGTCGGGTTGTCCGCCCCCGCGGTACGCCAACGGATGCAGCGGCTGAAAGAAACCGGCCTGCTGCAGGTGGTGGCGGTGACCGATCCCTTGAAGCTGGGCCTCCCGGTCATGGCGATGGTGGGAATCGCCATCGACGGTGACATCCGCGAAGTTGCGGACGCGGTCGGCGCCATTGACGAAGTGATCTACGTGGTCTTGACCTCCGGATCGTTCGACCTGTTCGCCGAAGTCGTCTGCGCAGACATGGATCAGCTTTTCGACGTGGTCAACGCCCGGCTGAAGCGCATCGATGGAGTGAAGACAACTGAGTCTTTTGTCTACTTCGACATCCACACCCACCGATTCAACTGGGGTGTTCCCGGGTAGCACCAACCTGCGTGGGTCAGGCGGTCAAGGTCACCGCACTTTGCCTCGACAATAGAAGTCCAGGGCGGTCAGGTGAGGTGATGAGTAGTGCGGCAGCTGGTGCTTTCTGCGCTGCGCGCTGAGTTGACCTGGCGCCACCTGGCCCAGACGGCGGCCTTTGTCGCCGTCGCTGCCCTTGGGGCTTGGATCGGTCTGGCGCTGGGAGCGGAGCGGGAGGATCAAGTAGGACCGCTGATCATCTCCTCTCAGGTCACCTTCTCGCTGACCGGTGACACGGTTGTTGATGTTCCCCCCTTGGGCTCCATCGAGCTCGACACCCATGACGGGCCACTTGCCTTGCACGCGCAGGTCGAGTCCTTGGACAGCGACGTCACGGAGGATGCACTAGCAGGCACGTCCGACGGCGCATCCTTTGATCAGGTGCCTGATGACGTTCGTGACCTCCTCCTGCTTGCCTACCTGCAAGCGCTTGTTGTCGCGGTTGCCGGGGCCACGCTCGCGGTGCTGGCCGTGTGGCGGCGTCCGCGATGGGCGGCGATCACAGCTGGCTCTGTCGCTTGTCTACTCGTTCTAGGCGCGGCGGCGGGGGCGGCCACCTGGAACAAGCGCGCGTTGGCTCAACCGCACTACACCGGACTCCTCGTGTTCGTCCCTCAGGTGGTCGGGGACGCCGACATGATCGTCAACAATTTCGAGGAGTACGGGCAGCAACTGGGCGGCCTCGTTGAGAATGTCGCGCAACTGGCGACGGCAGCTCGGAGCCTGCCGACGCTCGAAGGGAACCCAGACACCATTCGAGCGCTACATGTCTCCGACATTCATCTCAATCCGAACGTCTGGCCAATCATGCGATCGATCATCGAGCAGTACGACATCGATGTCGTCGTCGATACCGGCGACATCGCCGACCACGGCACTGGCGTTGAGAACTCACTGCTGCAGCCGATCGAGTCACTCGGCGTTCCGTATGTATACATACGCGGAAACCATGACTCGTCCGGGACCGCTGCTGCCATTGGGGCGATGGACAACACCGTGGTGATCGACGACGCGATTGTCGACGTGAGCGGGCTAGTGATCGCGGGAGGTGGTGACCCACGCTTCACGCCGGACAAGTCAACTGACTCCACTGATGACGCGGTCATCGCGTCCGGTGAGGCGCTTGCGCGCGTGATCGAGGCGTCCGACGATCCAGTTGATGTGGCTCTTGTGCATGACCCGCTCGCCGCCGATCCGTTGGCTGGTCGGGTCCCACTTGTGCTCGCCGGTCACCGACACGAGCGAGAGGAACGCGAGTTGGACGGCGGCACGCGTCTGCTTGTGCAGGGTTCCACTGGGGGGGCCGGACTCCGTGCGCTGGAATCGGAGGATCCGACCCCCTTGACGTTCACCGTGCTCTACTTCGATCGTGTGACTCAACAGTTGGCTGCACGCGACGAGTTCACGCTGGGCGGACTTGGTGTGGCCAGCGCTGAGGTCGAGCGAATTCTCGAGGATCGGAGCACGTCGTGAAGTCGTACAAGGTTGACGATCAAGACGAGGCCCGCGGTTTGGAGCCTTGGATTGAGTTCCAGCGCGCGGCCGACATCTCGACCGGCCTCTATGTACTCGACGCCGGCGAAGCAGACGAGCAGGAGCCGCACACCGAAGACGAGATCTACGTCTGCGTATCCGGTCGGGCTCGCCTCGTGACGTCGTCAGGCGAATGTGACGTCGAGCCGGGATCGGTGATCTTTGTGCCAGCACGTGAGGAGCACCGCTTCGTCGATGTCACTGAACGACTCGCATTGGTCGTGGTGTTCGGCCCCGCAGAAGGTTCGCAGGCTTAGCCGCTGGCATTAGGTCGTCGACGCCGTGGCCCGCTGTGCGACAGCGATCCCAGCGATCACGACCAGACTGCCGGTCACCTGAATGACGGTGAGAGTTTCGTCCAGCCACACCCAGGCCACCGCACCGGCGAGAACGGGTTCGACCATGCCCGCGACGCCGGCCTCGGTGGCGGCAAGGTGTCGCAGGGCGGTGATGACCATCAAAAATGGCGCGACGGTTCCGAGCAGAACGACCCACGCAATGAGGCCCCAGCCGGTGACCGTAGTTTGGTCGAGTGCACCGGGAAGTTCGACGGCACCGCTGAGCGAGTCCCAGGGGACGGTCCACCACGGCTTCGCCAAAGACCAGAAGGCTGCGGAGACCAAGAACGCCCAGAAAGCCAGCGAGACAGTGTCGCGCTTTACCAGTGCATGTTTGCCGGCGATGTAGTAGGTCGCCAACGAGATCGCGGCACCGAATCCGGCGAGCACGCCGACGGCGTCAAAGCTGAGGCCGTCCCAGATCTCAGCGACGAGTGCGAGTCCGCAGAGCGCTAACGCCAGAGCCAGCCAGAGTGAACGACCAAGCTGTTGCTTCTGAACGAACCTGGCCCATAGGGCGACGAGGACGGGGCCGGTGAACTCCAGAAGCAGCGCCACACCAATTGGCAGCCGCGCGATCGCAACGAAGTAGAGCCACTGAACCATCGCAATGCCGACGAGCCCGTACACGAGCAGCAGCGGTAGCTCGGCCTTGTGCAGCCGCAGCCGAGTGCGATCGGTGACGAGGACAAGCACCAACAGGCAAACGGCTGCGCCGGCGCTGCGCAGCAGCACCAAGCTGAGGGAGTCCACTCCGGCTTGCAGGGTGATCTTCGACACTGACCCGTTGACGGCGAAGAGCAGTGCTCCGCCGAACGCGAGTGCGAATCCCAAGGTGCGACGCGGGCGCACGTCGTGTCTGATTCGCCCAGGCGGAGGTACCTCGGCGGAGGCTTCGGTCACCAGCGCAGCCTAAGGCTGGGTTCAATCTTCATGTCGGTGCCTTGGTTTAGTGTGGGGGGTGTTGGCAGCGGATGTTGAGATGACGGTGTTGGCGCGATTCCCCTGAAGGGGGATTGGGCTCGATGGATCAGGTGAGAGACCGCTGCA
>JAJAYM010000331.1 GCA_027117675.1 Actinomycetes bacterium
ACCACAGCCAGCGCAACACCGGCAGCGACCCACGCCCGCCGCCGGCCGCGTCGGCTGCGTCGGCCAGCAGTTGGCAACTCAGCGCTGGTCAAGTCAGCCGGCTCGGTCCCCCCGTCGCTACTCATCGAACCAGGTTAGACGCTCGGTCGCCGGGGCGAAGACCGCCAACCGTGTTGTTCGCGGCGGGGTCACGCCACACTGCTTTGTCCGAGCAGCGCCTTGACGTCGCCAAAGAGCGCGGGGGACGGGCGAACGCGAAGCCGGTCGTCGAGGCGCATCACCGTCGTGCGCCCCCCGGACTGCAGCTGCAGATGAACCTCTACCGTGCCGGGGTGCGCGCTCAGCACCTCCTTGAGCCGGTCGACAACCGGGGGGACACATCGTGCAACGGGGAGTGAGATGACGACCGGCCCTCGGGCCTCCTCAACATCGAGGTCGGGAACGGTCAACTCCATAGCGATTAGCTTCGGGACGTCCTCGCGGCGGTCGATGCGCCCACGTACCAGGACAATGCGGTCTTCGTGCAGATGTGGCGCGACAAGGTTGTAGGTGGCGGGAAAGAACATCGCCTCGACCGCGCCCTCGAGATCTTCCAGCGTCGCGATAGCCCAGGCCTTCCCCTGCTTGGTGACCTTGCGCTGCAGTCCGGTGATGAGCCCACCGACGGTAACCGTGGAACCCTCAGATCGCTCTGCGTCCGCCATCAACTCAGCAACCGAGCAGTCGGAGTGAGCGGCGAGGACATGCTCGACACCGAAGAGCGGGTGATCGGAGACATACAGCCCGAGCATGTCGCGCTCATGCGTCAGCAAGATCACCTTCTCCCACTCACCGACCGGGATCGTCAGCTCGGAGGTGAAGGCGGCGGTCTCGCCGTCCTCTGACGAACCGAAGAGGTCGAACTGACCGATCGCCTCAGCCCGCTTGGTTTCCAGCACCATGTCGACCGCCTCGACATGCACCGTGATGAGACCGCGCCGGGTGTGTCCCAGTGAGTCGAAGGCTCCAGCCTTCACCAACGACTCGATGACTCGCTTGTTACAGACCACTTGGTCGACTTTGGCGAGGAAGTCAGCGAAGTCGACGAATCGGCCCTTTGCTCGGCGCGCCTCGACGATCGAACCGACGACGTTGAGCCCCACGTTACGAATCGCGGCCAGCCCAAAACGAATATCTGTGCCACGGGGTGTGTAGTTCGCGTCCGAGTCATTGACATCAGGGGGTAACACCTTGATGCCCATCCGACGGCACTCGTGCAGGTAGAGGGCTGACTTGTCTTTGTCGTCGCGGACCGAGGTGAGCAACGCGGCCATGTACTCCGAAGGGAAGTTCGCCTTCAGGTAGGCCGTCCAGTACGAGACGAGCCCGTACCCAGCGGTGTGTGCCTTGTTGAAGGCGTAGTCGGCGAACGGGACCAGGATCTCCCAGAGTGTGGAGATCGCTCTGTCGGAATACCCGCGCTCGCGCATTCCGTCCGAGAACGGCACGAACTCTTGGTCGAGCACTTCCTTCTTTTTCTTGCTCATGGCCCTGCGGAGGAGGTCGGCCTGACCGAGGCTGTAGCCCGCAAGCTTTTGGGCGATGGCCATGACCTGTTCTTGGTAGACGATCACCCCGTAGGTGTCGCCCAAAATATCCGCCAATGGCTCGGCGAGCTCGGGGTGAATCGCCGTCACCGGCTTGCGGTTGTTCTTACGATCGGCGTAATCGTTGTGTGCGTTCGCACCCATGGGGCCGGGCCGGTAGAGCGCGAGGACCGCTGAGATGTCTTCGAAGCTGTCCGGGACCATCGAACGGAGCAGCGCACGCATGGGGCCGCCATCGAGCTGGAAGACACCCAAAGTGTCACCACTGGCGAGAAGCTCGTAGGTGGCTTTGTCGTCGAGTGTCAGGGTCTCGAGCACCACCGTCTCGCCGCGGTTGGCTTCGATGTTGGCGAGCGCGTCTTCGAGGACGGTGAGGTTACGCAGACCCAGGAAGTCCATCTTCAGCAGACCGAGCATCTCGCAGGTCGGGTAGTCGAACTGCGTGATGATGGCGCCGTCCTGCTCGCGCTTCATGATCGGAATGTGGTCGATCAGCCGCTCGCTCGACATGATGACGCCAGCGGCGTGCACACCCCACTGCCGCTTGAGGTTTTCCAGCCCGCGTGCAGTGTCAACCACCCGCTTGACGTCGGCGTCCGACTCGTAGAGGGCTCGGAACTCACCGGCTTCGCCGTAGCGCTTGTTCGTGGCGTCGAAGATTCCCCCGAGGGAGACGTCCTTGCCCATCACCGAGGGCGGCATCACCTTGGTGATTCGGTCACCAAGCGCATACGGGTAGCCGAGGACCCGCGAAGAGTCTTTGATCGCCTGTTTGGCCTTGATGGTTCCGTAGGTGACGATCTGTGCGACCCGGTCGTCGCCGTAGCGCTCGGTGACATAGCGAATGACGTCGCCGCGGCGGCGCTCGTCGAAGTCGATGTCGATGTCAGGCATCGAGACGCGCTCGGGGTTGAGGAATCGCTCGAAGAGCAGCCCGTGTTGGAGGGGATCGAGGTCGGTGATGCCCAGTACGTAGGCGACGATCGCACCGGCAGCCGAGCCGCGCCCTGGGCCGACTCGGATGCCCTGCGCCTTCGCCCAGCCGATGAAGTCGGCGACCACCAGGAAGTAGCCCGGAAAACCCATCTGGCAGATGACGCCGACCTCGTACTCGGCCTGCTGGCGTACCTCATCGGAGATGCCGGTTGGGTAGCGCAGGTGTAGCCCCCGCTCGACCTCCTTGACGAACCAGGACGCCTCGGTCTCACCTTCGGGGACGTCGTAGCGGGGCATGAGGTTGGCGTTCTCGTTGAATGCCACCTCGCACCGCTCGGCGATCAGCAGAGTGTTGTCGCAAGCCTCGGGGTAGTCGCGCCAGACGTGCCGCATCTCGTCGGCGGTCTTGAGGTAGAACTCATCAGCGTCGAACTTGAACCGAGTCGGATCGGCGAGCGTTGAGCCAGACTGCACGCAGAGCAGCGCGGCATGTGACTCAGCGTCTGCGGCGTTGGTGTAGTGCAGGTCGTTGGTCGCCACCAGTGGCAGGCTGAGCTGCTTGGCCAGTCGAAGGAGGGCATCGCGCGCACGACGCTCGATGTCAAGGCCGTGGTCCATCAGCTCGCAGAAGTAGTTGTCGGCCCCGAAGATGTCGCGGTAGTCAGACGCCGCCTGCACCGCTGCGTCGTACTTGCCGAGGCGCAGCAGCGTCTGCACCTCGCTGGACGGACATCCGGTAGTGGCAATGACGCCCTGCGCGTACGTCTGCAGTAGCTCGCGGTCCATGCGCGGCTTGAAGTAGAAGCCTTCGATGCTCGCCAGGCTGGAGAGCCGAAAGAGGTTGTGCATCCCTGCGGTCGACTGAGCGAGCAGGGTCATGTGGGTGTAGGCCCCAGCGCCGGAGACGTCGTCTTGCCCGCCAACCCCCCAGCGGACGCGGGAGCGGTCCCGCCGGTCGGTGCCGGGGGTGAGGTAGGCCTCGATGCCGACGATCGGCCGAATCCCGCGGTCGCGGGCCTGGCGGTAGAAGTCGTGGGCGCCAAAAACGTTTCCGTGGTCGGTGATCGCGATGGCCGGCATCTGTTGGTCGACTGCGGCGTCGAGCAGTTCACCGATGCGAGCGGCCCCGTCGAGCATGGAGTACTCGGTGTGCACGTGCAGGTGCACGAACGAGTCGGCCATACCGGCGCCGGCCTCCCTGCGAGGGTCGTTCGGAAG
>JAJAYM010000332.1 GCA_027117675.1 Actinomycetes bacterium
GAGTCCACCGTTCGATAATACCCACTTTCTAGCGGCCCAATCTTGGAAAATCGAATGAACGTGCTGATTTCAACTCTAGTTTCTGTCGACCTCTGAACTTAGGCTGCTGCCTTCGATGATCCAAGAAACCATCCCCGCAAGCACGAGATGGAGTCGAGCGACGCCAATGGCATCAGCACCTAGATGCGCGGCAGAAGGTGATGGGGAAGGTCCCAACCCGACCGTCCACGCAGCCGAGTCTGCACGAAGAAGTAGGTCGAAACCCGCGATGGCTGGCATGCGCGGCACAGCTGGCGTACCAGCCGACTGGGACTCCAGATGACGTGGACGGACCCCTCCGGAGAGGCAGACATCATCACCTCTGGACCGCGAGAGGTGCCGAGGTCCAGGTGACCCCCTACGCGCACTCCTATCCGTGGCCTCTACCAAGCCTCATCCGCCACCCACGCCGGAGGTGGAGTGACCGGAATGCCTGGACACCACGCCGTGCGGAAGATCCTGAAGGACCGCCGTCAGCGTCGTGTCTATTGGCCAGGCGCTTGGTGATGACGAGCGGATAAACCGGTCGACGGGCTTACCGTGCAGGAATGCTCGACCGAGCGCATGCCAGTCAGTTCCATCGACCTCAGGAGAGCGACATGACAACCGTTGACCCGTCACAGCCACGGCGCCGCGGACCGGCGCGACAACCACACCGTCGTGACGTCTTGCGCGGCGGAATGTGGCTAGCGGCTGGAGCAGTCGCTGCCCCCTGGCTGTCGGCGTGCAGTAGTGACACCCCTGGGGCAGGTGCGGCCACGACGGATTATGAGATAGCCACACCAACGAGCCCCATCAAGTTGCCGATTTTCGACGACAATCAGCCGATCGAGAGCGGGTTAGAGCCGGAGGGTGCTTCGGTGCTGCGGGTTCTCAACTATGCCGAGTTCCTCGCGCCGTCGGTATTGCGGGCCTTTGAGGAGAAGTACGGCGTGGAGATCCAGGTCACTCCTTATGGCGATTTCGAAGAACTTGTCAGGAGGATGGTTGCCCCTGGGGCGAACTTCGACGTGATCTTCGCTGGTCCGACCATCATGAACAAGATGGTTTACGGCAAACTGATACAACCATTCAACGCGAGTTACGTGCCTAACATTAAGAACGTCTGGCCACAGTTCCAGGACCCGTGGTACGACCTCGAGGCGCAGTACACCGCCCCGTACAACGTCTACACCACCGGAATCGGATACCGAGCCGATCGGGTCGCTGAGGTTCCCGACAACGGCTACATGATGCTCTGGGACCCGCAGTACTCCGGACAGATCAGCATCCTGGACGACGGTGGCAGCGCACTTCAGATGGCCATGCTGGCGTGGGGCATCACCGACGACATCAACACCGACAACGTGGAGTACATCAACGCCGCCAAGGAAAAACTGATCGAACTGAACGCCCTCGATGTGAAGGTAATCATCAACCAATACCAGACCATCCCGTCTGGGCGAGTAACCGTCGGCCAGGCATGGTCAGGCGACTTGACGTTCGCGGAGTCCTATCTGACGGGAGGCGCGACGCTGGAGGATCTCGGGTACTGGCTGCCAGAAAGCAAGTCCGAACGCCAGATCGGAAACGAAACCATTTCGGTCGGGAAAGCGGCGACTAGCCCGGTGCTCGGGCACACGTTCATCAACTATCTGCTCGACAACCAAGTAGCCGAAACGAACTCTGCCTGGACCGGGTATCAGCCGCCAATTTCGACCATGACTCCGGAGCGTCTGATTGAGGTGGGCATCTTCAGCGAGATCCTGGAATCAACCATCGTGCTGCCAGGGGACTTCGCGAAGGGTCTGCAGTCTGTAGAGCTGCCGGTCAGCGTCGAAAACTTGTGGTTGAGGGCGTGGCAGGAAGTCCAAGGTGGGTGACCCAGCATCCGCAAAACTACCCACTGATCGGGCCACAAGATTCCTTTGGCCCGTCCTCACTGTGCCGGGCACCGCGTGGCTGTTCATGCTGTTCTTGGTTCCCGTCTACGCCATATTGGCGACCGCCTTCGGCAACGAGTTGGATTTTTTCGGGCAGCCCATTCCGGCCTGGAACCCGTTCGAGTGGGACTTCACCGTTTTCCGCAGTGTCGTCGAGGAGTCGCTGACAGGCTTCTACCGAAACTCATGGATTCGCACCTTTGTCTACTGTTTGATGGCTCTCGCCATCTGCGTACTGGTCGGGTACCCGGTGGCCTACTACGTGGCTCGGCTCGCTGGCCGCACGCGCGGCCTGTTGCTCGCGCTCATCCTGGCGCCTTGGTGGATCAACTACCTCACAAGGATGCTCGCGTGGACAGGGCTGCTCGAAAACGACGGGCTGGTCAACCAGTTCCTCGGATACCTCGGCTTTGGACCGGTGGACTGGCTGGACGGAAACTGGTGGGTCGTCGTCATTGCCTTGGCCTACGGCTATCTCCCGTTCTTCATCGTCCCGCTGTATGCCTACCTCGACCGCATTGACCAAAGTCACATCGAGGCGTCCCGCGATCTCGGTGCCAACATGATCCGCACTTTTACCCGCGTCACACTTCCGCTGAGCCGGATCGGACTGTTGACGGCCATGGTCATCACCACCCTGCCGATGTTTGGCGACTACTACACCAACACGCTGGTGTCGAACTCGCCCAGCACCAACATGATCGGCAACTCCATCGAGACCACGGTCCTCAGCGGCTTCTCTCGGGCTGAGGGCGCCAGCTTGGTCATCTTGCTCTCCGCGCTGCTCATGGTGTTCATGGCTTACTACCTGCTCATCACGGTACGTGCAGGCCGGGAGGCATGATGACCGTCACCGGCGTTGACGCGCCCGGGGCCGCCCGGGCGTTCGCTGATCCCAGCAAGGGATACGTTCCACCCTGGCGAAGGCCGCGGCGGAAGGCCTATGTGATGGCCACCATCGCCTGGCTTTACGCGGCCTGGAGTTTGCTTCCGGTTTTGATAGCGGTGGTCTACTCGTTCAACGACTCGCGGTCACGAGCTGTATGGCAGGGCTTCACCACCGACTGGTATTGCTGTGGTGGGGAAGAATCCGTCGCCGCCGGTGCGTCGATCACCGAGGACCCGCAGCTGCTGCTGGCGCTGCAGAACAGTGTCACCCTGGCCCTAGTCACCGTGTTGTTGGCGGTTCCGCTAGGAACTGCCCTAGCCCTGGGCACGACCCGCTGGCAATCACGCCTAGCGAACGTTTCCGACGGCGTGTCGCTGTTTCCGCTGGTCACGCCCGAACTGGTGCTCGGGTCAGCGTTGTATGTGGTCGTCATCACCTTGTACTCCGGGATTGGCCTCGGCAAGACGGCGCTGGTGTTGGGTCACGTCACCTTCTCAATCTCCTACGTGCTGGTAATCGTCAGGGCCAGGCTCTCCAGCATTGGGGCGCAGTACGAGACGGCCGGACAAGATCTTGGCGCCACTCGCCTGCAGGCCATTCGGACCGTGCTGTTGCCGATGTTGATTCCGGCGATCTTGGCTTCCGGGATGATCACCTTCGCGGCGTCGCTCGATGACTTCATCATCAGCAGCTTCTTGTTCGGGGAGGCGGCGAATCTGACCGTACCTGTCCTGCTTTACAGCGCGACCAGGGTCGCTCCGACGCCTGCTCTCAACGCCCTCGCGACGCTGCTGCTCGTAGGGACGCTGGCCTCCTTGGCTGTCGCCTACGTGGTGCTGAGGCTGCGCCGCCGCGGATCTGGTGGCTCGGCGCTCGACGAGATCGCCGGAATTGAGATGTAGTGGTCATTGCGCACGGGGTCTCGGGCGGGATGTCAGCGTGGCGGGCACCGAGATCCACAGCGATTGGCACGCCGAAGACGACTGACTCTACGGAAAAGTCCGACAAACCAATGAACACACCGCCCCTTAAGTTGACCGTGGGTCCATTAAACGTCGCCGTCATCAGCGGCGAGCGCGCTGCGACGGAGCTGACTGGCTAAGGGCCAGATCGCCGGCCCTTGCGCCTTGGGAGGAATGTTGGCCCGAAGCGACGCCCTGGAACAATGGCAGCACGCAGAATTCGGTTCGTCGAACCTCGCGAGCGACCAGCCAGACAGCAGTTGCCGGTTCTTCGTTGGTCTACTTGCCCGCTCTGGTGGGAACGTTGGCGGCTCTGCTCGTCGCCTATCTGGTGCTCCGGCTCCGTCGGGGGAGAGGGGCGTTCAGCACTCGAGGAGTTCACCGCCGGACCCGGTCGAGCCACCACTCCCACTGACTGAGTATTCAGTAAGAATCCCCCGAAGCCCTGGCACGGCCGCTAAGTTGGCTGCGTGGCAAGAACAAGTGCGACGCGAACCAGTCGCCAAGACCAGGTCGAGCAGCGA
>JAJAYM010000333.1 GCA_027117675.1 Actinomycetes bacterium
CCATCCAGATCGCGCTCCGCACGACCGCGGGCACGGTCGTGCTGTCCGTCGACGATGACGGGCCCGGCATCCCCGCGAAGGATCGGGGTCGGGTCACGGAACGTTTTGTCCGCCTGGAGGAGCATCGCAGTCGGTCCCAAGGGGGAGCCGGCCTAGGATTGTCAATTGTCACCGAGATCGCGCGGGGGCACGGTGGGACGCTCACAGTTGAGTCGAGCGACCTCGGAGGCGCCAGTGTCGTGGTGACGCTACCGAACAACGAAGTGGCTTAGCTCTTGTCATCGATCCGGTATCCGAAACCCCGCACGGTTTGGATGGACTTACGGTCGAAGGGTGTGTCGAGCTTTCGCCGTAGATACCCGATGTAGACCTCAACCACATTGGCGGGTCCCTCGTAGGCAGAGTCCCAGACGTTGTCCAGGATCTCCGATTTCGTGACCACCTCACCTTTGTGCCTAAGGAGGTACTCGAGCAACCCGAACTCCCGTGGTGTCAGCACGATCGACACTTCACCGCGCGCCACTGCATGACTCACCGGATCGAGTGTCAGATCGCCCGCCGAAAGAACCGCTGGGCGTTCGGGCGCCCCCCGACGCAACAAAGCCCTCAGCCGAGCCACGAGAACTACGAAGCTGAAGGGTTTGGTCAGGTAGTCGTCAGCACCCAGATCCAAGGCGTCTGCTTGGTCGTACTCTCCGTCTTTAGCTGTCAGCATGAGGACCGGCATCCAGACGCCCTTGGCGCGTAGTTGTTCAACGACTCGATACCCGTTGAGCTTGGGAAGCATCAGATCCAAGACAATCACGTCGTAGGCATTCTCGGTGGCGGCCCAAAGGGCTTCTTCGCCGTCATGCACGACATCGACGACAAACCCCTCGGCTGCGAGACCGCGTTGAACGGTCTCCGCGAGGCGAACTTCGTCATCGACCACCAGCACGCGCAACCTGAACTTCCTCTCATCTGAACGTCTGGCTCCGGCGCTCCTGGCAGTTTGCATCGGCTCGCCTGAGAAGACGCTGAGGATCGCCTGGCGCTCCGCCCATCCGCTCTCAGCAACCACTCAGCGACGACGACCTACCGTCGGCGCCGGCCCGAAGTAAGAAGCGGCCCGCCGCCTACCGAAGGATGAGACCGATGGAAGAGCCCGCCGTCGAGATGCAGGGAGTGAGCCATCGCTACGGCTCGGCACCGGTGCTTCGAGAGATCGACCTGACGATAGAGCATGGCGAGATCTTCAGGTTCCTTGGACACAACGGAGCTGGCAAGACCACAGCCATCAACATTCTCACGACCCTCCTCGTCCCGTCGGCCGGGAACGCTCGGGTCTGCGGGCACGATGTGATTGCCGATCGAAGCAAGGTCACTGAGCGCATCGGGTATCTCCCGTCGGACGTGCGTCTCTACGACCATATGACTGCCTCGGAGAATTTGGAGTTCTTCGCGAAGCTCTCAGGGGTTTCCGACCCGCGCAGGGCCGCCGCCGAGACACTGGACTACCTCGACAGTTCTGAGCTCGGCCCTCGCCGAATGAGCACGTTCTCGACGGGGATGCGGCAGCGGATCGGGATCGCCCAGGCCATTGTCCATCAACCCTCCGTGCTCTTCTTGGATGAGCCGACTTCTGGCCTGGATCCCAGCGGAGTGCGGCAGCTCCGCGAAACCATTTTTCGTCTTAACCGTGAGCTTGGCATGACCGTGTTCATGAACACCCACTTGCTGAGCGAGGTTGCCCGTGTGTGCACAACCATCGGGGTCCTCAACCACGGAGAGCTGATCTACAAGGACTCCATGGCGGCTACCAACGAGCGCTTCCCCAACGAAGCCTCGCTGGAGGACATCTACGAGCGTATGGAAGGACACCCCTCATGACTCGCGCCATCGCCGCACAACTCGTGCTCTCGCTGCGGCGTCAGCGCACCTTTCTGGCACTACTAGTGACTTTGCTCGTCATGACCGCCCTTGCCGGCGTAATCGGCTGGATCAGCCACCGCACCATCATCAAGGTCTATGACCAAGCAGTCACCCTGCTCGCGACAACGGGAACGCCGGCCCCTCCGAACCCCTTCGACACCAAGCCAACCCTTGCGTTGTTATCGAACATGGTCATCTACATTCCCCTGATCGGGGCTCTCATGGCACTCGTCCTTGGTCATCTCAGCATGGCCGATGACCAGTCCAGTGGCATCGGCCGGCTGATCTTCTCGCGCCAGGTCACCAGGCGCAGCTACGTCACCGGCAAGATGCTCGGCGCCCTCACAGTTCTGACCGTCATCATGGCAGCAAGTTTGCTGGTTAGCGTGGCATCGCTGCTCATCGTGAATGGCACCGTCTTGTCGGCATCGGACTTCGGCCGACTTGTGCTGTTCTACGTCATCTCGCTGCTCTACCTCACAGCGTTTGCTCTCATCGGGATGGTCACCGTACTACTGACTCGGCGCCGCTCGATGGGCCTGCTGTTGGCGCTGGGGGTCTGGCTCGTACTCACTTTCGCAATCCCGCAGTTCACCTCCGGGCTGCGTCCCACGGCGTCGCTCAACCCCATCACCGACCCGGTCAGCACAAGTCAAACCTTCTTCGACGTCACAGCAAAGGCGCGCCCACTCTCGGTGAGCGAGCAGTACAAAGAGGCAAGCACCCGTGTTCTTGAGATCGGGAGTCCGGAGTCCGCGTTAGCGACCTCGTGGCGGGTGCTGCCCATCGGCTGTCTCGTCCTCGTAATGGCGGCACTTACTGCTCTGCTCGTCAGCAGGCACGACTACTCCAGGAGCAGCGTCAATGAGTAGCCCACGGTCCCGCGTCACAACACTGGCCCGCCACGAGTACCGAGCGGCCGTGCGCAGCCGGGCACTGGTCTCACTGATAGCGATTCTGGCCATCGTCACCTTCGTGTCGATCTATATCGCGGCGATTGCGTATCGAAGCGCGCTAGCGGACTACGAGGTGTACGTCGCTGCGGCGCAGGCCGGGGGTGTGCAAATAATCGCTCCCTCCCCCTTGAGACTGCTCTCTCTCCTTCGTGGTGCTATCGAGTACATCGAGATCGTCGGCGCCATCATCGCAATAACGTTGGGCTACCTCACCGTTTCGCGCGAACGCGCCAACCGAACCCTGCCGCTTCTCCGCTCACGACCAGTGACCTCCGGCGAGCTCGCGACCGGAAGCGCGCTTGGTGCGCTTGGCATCATCAGCACGCTGGTCCTGGTTACGGGAATCGTCGCGCTGTTGTGCCTGGGTCTCATCGGAAACAGCTGGGCTACCCCGTACGAAGTGTTCAAGGTCGGCTTGGTCGGCATTGCCTCCGTTCTCTACATGTTCGTCTTCTACAGCCTTGGAGCGCTGATAACCGCACGCACCAGGGTTGCCGCCAACGGACTGCTGATCGCTCTCGGCATCTGGCTCCTGGTCGCGCTGATCTTGCCCCAGATTGGTGACACTCTCGATGCTGACAATCAGATACCTGGCGGCCTCTTTTCAGCCCTTGCGGTGGACAAAGCCCAGGAGACCGAGATCCTGACGCACTTCGGCACCTACGAGTTCGTTCGAACGGGAATCGAAGAACTGTCGTTCGCCAAGCACTACGAGCGATTCGCCTTCGCGATGAGTGACGTTCAGGACAAGTACCAAGGTTTCACTCTTGCGCAACTCGCACGAGAGAAGTGGCACGACATCGTCTGGATGTTCGTCTACGCGGTCGCACTCGGCTACGGACTGTGGCGCGGTTTCCGGCGCCAGCCCGCACTACCTCAAGGAGAAAAGTCATGATCATCAGCCATCCCATCACAGCGTTGATCCGCTTCGGCGCAGCCCTTACCGTCGCCGGCATCGCCCTCTCCGGCTGCAGCAGCAGCCCCACCCCGGCGGCTACCCCAACAGGATCCACAAGCAACGCCGGTGGAAACCCAACCGCGGTCACCACCGACAGCTCCCAGGTACTGCCAGTGCAGAGCAACCCCATCAAGAATGACGCCACCGCTCAGACGCTGAAGATCGACTCAGTTCTTGTAGAGAACAATGTCAATCCCAGCGATGGAAGCGCGGTCGACGATCACCTGGAGATCGCACTCTCGAATACCGGGTCCAAGACCCTCACCGGCTTTGAGATCTTCTACACGTTCACCGACCCCACGGCCAAAACGTCGGAAAGCTACTACGCGCAATTGCCGCCGTCATTCACGATTTCAACAGGGGAAGCACGTGTCGCCCACTTCGACAACACCGGCGAACCCGATCACTTTCCGAGCAACAAGTACAGCCTCTACGCAACCTCCAAGAACGGACTTGACGTCAGCGTCACCGTCAGCGCCGCGGGTGCCGCTGAACAGACAGCGACCGTCAAGAAGGACCCCGGCGGCGACGAGCAGGCCGACTGACATGCGAAATCAGTGATACTTCGGCAACTCTCCATGCGCCGGCTCCAAGGTCCGGGTTTGCTGCAGGTTCAGTTGACGGCATGATCTGCCCGACCTCTCGGTTACCTGTTTGGCTCTAAACTTCAGGATGCCGAACCCAGTTCAAGCTGGCGCCGTTGCAGACCAAGTCAGCGGGCCGGACCTTACTCACTCGCCGATCATCCTTTGAGCGAGCGCCGCCGTCAGTTGGGCGTCGCGTCCGCTCCGGGCGTGCAGGTAGACCATCGCGGCGGCTGGAGTTGCGTGGCCGAGGCGGGCCATCAGCTCGGGAAGGGTCGCGCCGGCTTCGGCAGCAAACACCTGGGCGACGTGACGCAGGTCGTGCAACCGAACCTGCGGGACACCGGCCTTGAAGCAGGCCCGCCGCCAGGTCGCGCCGAGGTTCGACCGTGCCGGGGTGGTGCCGGTGCCAGTCGAGAACACCAACGCGGCAGGCTCGACCGACACGAACTGTTCGAGGTGCTCCCCAAGCGCCACGGCGAGCGGGTCCGGCAAGACGACCGCCCGCACCGATGACGCGGTCTTCGGGACAGCAACGCGGACCTGCCCAGAGTCCGCGCGGCGCACTGCTTTGCGCACCATGACCCGCGCGGGCTTCTCATCGAGGTCGACGTCAGCGCGGGTCAGGGCGAGGAGTTCACCTTGACGCAGCCCCGACCACGCCGCCATCAACACCAACACCCGATATCTCGGCGGCATCGTCGCCGCCGCGTCCGCCACCTGCACCGACGACAACAGCCGCTCCGCCACCGGCCGGGATCGCCCCACCGCACGCCGTGGTGTCGCCGTGCCGCGGATCGTGCACGGATTGCTCGCCAGCAGCCCATCAGTCACCGCGGTGCTCATCGCGGCCCCGGGCAAACGGTAAGCCTGCGCCTGCCGGGTCGCACCGTCACGCACCGACGCCACACTGCCCGTCCGACCTCGAGCGGCCAGAGCAGCCCGCCGGTGTTCGGCGTCGGCGGCCAGGCGCTCACCGAGTTGATGGTGCCAAAGCCGCACCGAAGCCGCCGTCAACGAACCAACACCGGCCCTGCCCAACGTCGGAGTAATACACGTCTGCAACAACCCCCGGTACAGCTCCTTCGTCGACTCCCGTGCGTTCGGGTGCTCGACGATCCACTGTTCCACGTAGGCGCTAACCGACGGCGACGCCGACCGTTTGAGCGGTGCTTTCCAAGCCCCGCGGACCAGGTCCGCGTGCTGAACATCGACCCATAGTGATGCATCCGTGCGAGAGGTGAACGTTGTCGGCGCGGACAAGTACTTCCCGTCTGGGCCTACCACCCGGGCCCGGAACCGACCCGACGGCAACCGCTCCACCGAGCCGAACACACGACGTGACCGCCGGCGACGCCGCGACGTCGGCGGGCCATCCCCCACGACCGGGACGCCTTGAACTGAAAGCTGGGCATGCGCGACCCGCCCCTCCTCATCGTCGCGAGCAGGCTCGTTCGCGTCTTCATTGATGACGAAAAAGCTGGGGTTCGACATGGGGTTGTCCTCCTGAGTGCGGTGAGTGACCGTGACAGACCCCTGCGCATTGCACGAGGTCTCCACTAATAGGTGTGCACAGCACCCCCCCAACACCCGGCGTGCAGGTCAACGACTCGAGCTCGACCGGGCCAGCCCCGCCCTTCCAAGCTGGCCATGCCGGTTCGAGCCCGGTCACCCGCTCCACCGCGCAGACCTCTGCTGAGCAGGCATCTCCCC
>JAJAYM010000334.1 GCA_027117675.1 Actinomycetes bacterium
AGCGGCGACGGCATGCAGCTGACCGGCGACCGGTTCACCAGCGAAACGGCGCTGATGGGCAACGACCTGGCCACACTTCCTGACTTCCCGGCCGAGATTCGGGCACCAGCGGGGACTCTTCCGGGTGTCTCTGCCTTCCAGCTGCATTTCGCCGACCACGACATCATGACGCCGGGGGATTCCCCCAACGTGCTGGTGGCGATGAATCCCGCGGCGCTGAAAGCAAACCTGCCAGACCTCCCGCGAGGCTCAGATCTCATCGTCAACACCGACGAGTTCACCAAGCGGAACCTCCGGCGGGTCGGATACGAGGAGAACCCGCTCGAAGATGGCGTACTCGACGCGTACCGGGTGCATGCCATCCCCCTCACCTCGATGACGGTCGAGGCCCTCAAGGACGTCGACGTGACGCGTAAGGAGGCCGAGCGGGCCAAGAACATGTTCGCGCTCGGGCTGCTCTGCTGGCTTTATCACCGTCCCACCGAAGGAACGATCGACTTCCTTCAGACGAAGTTCGCGAACAAGCCAGAGTTGCTTCGCGCCAACACGATCGCCTTTGAGGCTGGTTGGAGCTTCGGTGAGACCACCGAAGACTTCTCGGTCTCTTACGAGATCAAACCAGCCCCGGTGCGGCCTGGCCGATACCGCAACATCAGCGGCAGCCTAGCCATGGCTTACGGGCTGCTGGCCGCGTCGTGGCGTTCGACGCTGCCGCTGTTTCTCGGGTCCTACCCGATCACCCCAGCCTCCGACATCCTGCACGAACTCAGCAAGCACAAACGGTTCGGCGTCCGAACGTTTCAAGCCGAGGATGAGATAGCTGGCATCGGGGCCGCTCTCGGCGCCGCGTTCGGTGGTCACCTCGGGGTAACCGCGACGTCCGGCCCCGGTCTGGCGTTGAAGGCTGAGACCGTTGGTCTGGCCATTTCACTTGAGCTGCCGCTAGTCATCTGTAACATCCAACGGGGTGGACCGTCCACGGGGCTGCCCACCAAAACCGAGCAGTCCGACCTGCTGCAGGCTCTCTACGGCCGCAACGGTGAGGCGCCGGTGCCAATCGTGGCTCCCCGGTCTCCCAGCGATTGCTTCGACGCCGCCGTCGAGGCGGTGCGTATCGCCGTGACCTACCGGACGCCGGTCATCGTGCTCTCTGACGGCTACCTGGCCAACGGCTCAGAACCTTGGCGGCTGCCTGATCTCGACACGCTCCCAGAGATCGACCCAAACTTCGCGACCAGCCTCAACCACGTAGCGGCCGATGGAACCGAGGAGTTCTGGCCGTACCTGCGTGATGCGCAGACTCTTGCGCGGGCATGGGCCAAGCCTGGAACGCCGGGACTTGAGCACCGCATCGGTGGCCTTGAGAAACAGGACGGCAGTGGCAACGTCTCTTACGACCCCGCCAACCACGACCTCATGGTGCGAACCCGACAAGCCAAGGTCGACCGAGTCGCCGCGTCGATCCCTGACCTCGAAGTGGACGACCCCGACGGCGACGCCGACATTCTGGTGGTCGGTTGGGGCTCTACCTATGGCCCCATTGGCGCAGCCGTACGCCGCTGTCGGGATGCCGGCTTGCACGTCGCTCAGGCGCACTTCCGGCATCTCAACCCGCTGCCGGAGAACACCGAGCAGGTGCTCAAGGCCTATCCAAAGGTGCTCTTGCCGGAGATGAACCTTGGGCAGCTCGCGCTGCTCCTGCGGGGGCGGTTCCTGGTCGACGTCAAGTCCTACACCCAGGTGCGGGGGCTGCCTTTCAAGGCAGCCGAGCTCGCAGCAGTTATTGAGGAGGCAGCCAACGATGAATAGCCCAGCGCCCGGATTCGGCCTGATCGCCGCTGCGGCTGGCCAGGACTCCCACCTGGACCCGCTCGCCGGGATCCCGACAGTAGACGTACCGCTGACGACAAAGGACTTCAAGACCGACCAGGAAGTTCGTTGGTGCCCCGGCTGCGGTGACTACGCCGTCCTGGCGGCCGTGCAGTCGTTCCTTCCAGAGTTGAACATCCGGCGCGAGAACATCGTCTTCGTGTCCGGCATCGGCTGCTCGTCACGTTTCCCCTACTACATGAACACATATGGAATGCACTCGATTCATGGCCGAGCGCCGGCTATCGCCACCGGGCTGGCCATCTCGCGCCCTGACCTTTCGGTTTGGGTTGTCACCGGTGACGGCGACGCACTCTCGATCGGCGGTAACCACCTGATCCACGCACTGAGGCGGAACGTCAACCTCAAGGTCCTGCTTTTCAACAACCGAATCTACGGCCTGACGAAGGGTCAGTACTCACCAACATCCGAGCAGGGCAAGATCACGAAGTCGACTCCCCTCGGTTCACTCGACGTCCCGTTCAACCCCGTTTCGCTCGCACTGGGAGCCGAGGCATCTTTCGTGGCGCGGACCATCGACTCTGACCGTAAACACCTCACCGGAGTCCTGCGAGCCGCAGCGCACCACCGCGGCACTGCCCTCGTTGAGATCTATCAAAACTGCAACATCTTCAACGATGGTGCGTTCGAGCTGCTCAAGTCGCCGGAGACCAAGGACGACGCCGTGATCCGTCTCGAACACGGAGAGCCGGTTCGGTTCGGCGTCGAGGGCCAGCATGGCGTCGCACGGATGCCTGACGGCACACTCCGGGTCGTCGACGTTGCTGAGTACGGCACCAAACGACTGCTGGTCCATGACGCGCACGCTCGCAACCCGGAGGTTGCTTTCGCGCTATCTCGACTCGCCGATCCGAGTACCCTGCAAACCACCGCGATCGGGATCTACCGCGATGTGCACCGGGCCACGTACGACGACCTGCTCCACGAGCAACTTGCAGCGGCCGTCGATGACCAGGGCGTTGGTGATCGTCCGGTCCTGGAGGATCTCATCGCGGGTAAGGACACCTGGACTGTCGAAGCCTGACCAACTCGCCCAACGATGCAAGGGTGACAGGATGCAGTAATGCCAGAGCGTCGTCGTGGACTGATCTATGGGATGTGTGCGTATCTGCTCTGGGGCGGCTTCCCGCTCTACTTTCCACTTCTCTTGCCCACCACTCCCCCCGAGATCTTGGCCCACCGGATCGTTTGGTCGCTCGTCGTCCTGCTCATTTTTCTCGTCATCTCCGGACGCTGGTCGTGGATCCGGCCCCTGATGCGAGACCGGCGTCAAGTGCTTTTGCTCACGGCTGCCGCCGTCACGATCGCGATGAACTGGGGCGTCTACATCTATGGGGTGAACAGCGACCAAGTGGTTCAGACATCGCTTGGCTACTTCATCACCCCACTCGTGAGTGTGTTGTTCGGGGTTGTTCTCTTCAAGGAGAGGCTCCGTGCGATCCAGTGGGTCGCTGTGGCGCTTGGCTTCCTAGCGGTCGTCGTACTGACCATTGACTACAGCGGATTGCCTTGGATCGCACTGACGCTGGCTGTCAGTTTCGGCACATATGGCCTGCTGAAGAAGACGCTCGACATGGGAGCCGTGGAAAGCCTTTCGGCCGAGACCGCGATTTTGACGCCGGTCGCGGCTGCCTACCTGGGGTTCCTCCTGGTCACCGGATCGAGCGTGATGGCGACCGAGGGTCTACAGATGGGCGTTCTCCTCAGCTCCCTCGGCGTGATCACCGTCATCCCACTGCTCTTCTTTGGCGCGGCTGCCACCCGGCTTCCCCTCACCTGGATTGGTCTGCTGCAGTACTCAGCGCCCATCTTGCAGTTCCTGATCGGAGTCTTCATCTACGACGAGCCGATGCCAGCTTCACGCTGGGTTGGCTTCGCCCTGGTGTGGTGCGCGCTGGTCATCTTGGCGATCGGCTCGATGGCTGCCGTGCAACGCGGTGGCACCCGAGTCGACCTGGAAATCGACGAACGAGCCCAAGAAGCCCACTGATTCGGCGGGGCCCGGGTGTTAGCT
>JAJAYM010000335.1 GCA_027117675.1 Actinomycetes bacterium
CACCGATACCGTCCTGGCATGAGGGAGACGGCGGAACCGCAGATCCGGGCAGTGCTGGATCTGGCGTTGCGCGTCGCGAAGTGAGGAAGCTGCACGCGACGATCCGCGACGTCCGCGGGACTGCGATCACGCTGGAGTTCGACGGCCAGACCGAGACCTGGTACCACCATCGGCCGTGGACGATCCCCTCAGCCCTGGTGGAAGCGCAGACCCTGGCCGTCATCCCGGACTGCGTCTGGATCCTCTCGGCGTCCCCTGGCGGACCACGGCTCTACCGCACTCGGACGCCGCTCGGCGTCTGCCGAGCGACAAACCAACGACGGCACTAGGGCGGATCCATGCGCGTACGAATCCATCGAGGCGCTACCGAGATCGGTGGCAGCTGCGTCGAACTAGAGGCGGGCGGCAGCACGCTGATCCTCGACCTCGGTCGGCCGTTGTGGGCCAGTCGGAACGAGGAGATACCACTGCCGCCGGCCGTTGGGCTCGGTGCGCCTGGTCCCAAGCCGCTCGCTCTGCTCCTTTCGCACGGCCATCAGGACCACTGGGGGCTTATTCCCCAGCTGCCCAGTGACGTGCCGATCTGGACCGGCGAGGGGGCTGCCGACGTGCTGCGCGCGGCAGAGTTCTTTGGCAGCGGGATAGACCTCAAGGAAGCGGGTCACCTGCAGAATCGCACCGAGATCGAGTTCGGACCCTTCACGGTGACCCCGTACCTGGCTGACCACTCGGCATTCGATGCGTTCTCGCTCTTAATCGAGGCAGGCGGTCGCCAGCTGTTCTACACCGGAGACTTTCGCGGCCACGGACGGAAGGATCAGGCCTTTCAATGGCTCCTTGATCAACCGCCTGCAGGGGTCCACGTGCTCCTCATGGAGGGAACGAACATTCGGCGCGATTCGGCGTCCGGCGAGAGCATCGAGTCGGAGACGGACGTCGAGCACGCGCTCGTCGAGACGTACAAGAACACCACCGGACTGGTTGTCGTTCTCGCGTCCGCGCAGAACGTCGATCGCCTCGTCACGGTGTACCGAGCAGCGCTGCGCGGTGACCGCGACCTCGCCATCGACCTATACACCGCCGAGATCGCCGCGGCCACCAGACGGGAGACCATTCCGCAAGTGAGTCCGGACTGGACCCGGGTGTTCGCGTACCTGCCGACCCGCCAGCGAGTCAAGGTGAAGCAGGCGGGCGCGTTCGACAAGGTGCGCAACATCCGAGATCGCCGCATCTACGACGAGGAACTCCTCACACGCCCGGCGCGGTGGGTGCTGTTCGGAGCATTTCAGTCGCAGATCGCCTCGCTCATCAAGCAGGGGGCGCTGGCGGACGGGGCGGTGGTCTGGTCCCTCTGGGATGGGTACCTGTCCGACGCTGGCGGGAAGCGGCTGACCAAGATGCTGGCGGAAGCGAACGTCCCCCTGGTGCACCACCACACCTCTGGGCATGCGTCCCTCGCTGACATGCGACACCTGGTCGAGGCACTCAACCCGGACCGCCTCGTTCCCATCCACACGGAGGCGCCGGAGCAGTTCGCCACGGCATTCCAGCACCCTGTGGAGCTGCACGCTGACGGGGAGTGGTGGGACGTCTGATCAGGCGCTGGGTTGGGCCGGCGAGATCGCCGCGGGCGCGTCGTTGGCAACGAGGCCGCCCATCATCGTGGCGAACCGATCGAGCCGAAGCAGTGCCTCACCTTCGCTGAGGTCGCAACCGGCCTCCTCGCCAAACTGCTCCTGGAGCTCGCCAGAGTCCGCGCCATAGAGACCTATGAGGTTTTCATGGCTGACCAGGAAGTGGACCTTTCCATCGTCCAGCGGACGGAGGTAGACCAGTGTCCTTCCCCGAGTGAAGGGAGGAACTACCGTGATCGACTTTTTCCACGGTTTAATGCGGAGCCCGAGTTGTTCAGCCAATGTTGCCGCCTGATCGAAGACCGCGCCGACACCGGCATCCCGCGCGAGTCGCATGACACCATCGAGCGTGACAGCGTGACCGGGACCTCCAGCCGGGGCGCTCGAACTTGATTCCAGGTCGTAATCCTCAACATCCCTCACGAGCAGCACCGAACCGTCCGCGAGCGAGAATGATGAGAAGGTCACCACACTCACGGGAACATCCAGACCTCGACTCTCCAGGAAGCTCGTCGCTCGATCCAACTCTGGGGCTTTGCTGGTTCCGATCAGCATGATCGAGAAGGAAGGGCCCTCTTCGCTCCCAAGCGCGTCCTCCAAAGCGGCGGCAAGTTCATCGTCGAGATTCAGACGAGATCTCAACCATTCTGGCGGCGCCACCGCAAGTGAGACGACGTAGCCCAGGGCCTGCATCAAGGTGCCGGCATCGACACGACCACGCTTAAGTTCGGCAACGACCAGTCCACCCTCACGCGTGAGACCGAGTAGGTCTAGCCGGGTGCGATCGGGCAACACGACTTGCTGGCCGATCCACTTCAGGCCGTTGAGGGCCAAGTTGGCATCCGCCTTGATCCAGCCTTCGAGATGCGCCTCCGGCCAGTCATGGTTGGGGGACAGATGGATCGGCTTTCCGTCCTGGATACTCCAGGAACGTATGGTC
>JAJAYM010000336.1 GCA_027117675.1 Actinomycetes bacterium
ATCCCGAAGGTGCGGCCGCACTACGATTCGCGGTCGACCGCAATCGGTACGTACCCCTCATGACGCGACCTGGGCTATCGCCTCGATACCAACGTCAGCAAGCAGAGCACCTCGACCGCCTCGCTCGGCTCTATCGGGCGATCGCCTCGGTGTCGGGGGCACGCGTGCTCATCGATTCCAGCAAGCACGCGTCCTACGCATTGCTGCTCTCCCAGATTCCTGGCATCGATCTTCGGCTCCTCCACGTCGTGCGCGACAGCCGCGCCGTCGCGCACGCATGGACGCGGACAGTTCCACGCCCTGAAGCAGGAGGTGTACCGATGCCGGTCTACGGCCCCGCCAAGGCAGCGGTGCTCTGGGACTTGCAAAACACCCTCATCGAACGGCTACGGCAGCAGCACCCCTACATTCGCGTCAGGTACGAAGACTTCGTCGAGGCGCCGAAAGACATTCTGCTACAGATCGCGCTCTTTGCCGGCCTGCCAGACGATCCCAGTACCCTGGGCTTCCTCGACGGCGACACGATCACTGTCAGCCCTTCACACAGCGTGGCAGGCAATCCGATGCGCTTTGTTTCCGGTGACATCACGATCACGTCTGACCATCGATGGAGTACCGAGATGCCGGCGGGACGCCGCAGGTATGTCAGCGCGCTGACCCTGCCGCTCCATCGCCTGTATGGATACCAGTCAGGCCTTCGGTGACGCAGTTCCCTGACGTCGATGTGATCGTGGCGACCCGCGACCGACCCGAACTCCTCCGGAGCGCGATCTCCTCGATCCTGGCATCTCGCTACCCAGGGTCGATCCGGGTCATGGTCGTCTACGACCAGTCCGCCCCCGTCGTCGCGCTGCAAGACGACGTCGGGCTCGGTGTGGACGCAGACCGGCGAGCAGTCACCGTGCTCACCAACGGCAGGACCCCAGGGCTGGCTGGTGCGCGAAACTCCGGTCTGCTTGCCGCCGAGGCCGAGCTCGTTGCCTTCTGCGACGACGACGACTCCTGGCTGCCAGACAAGCTGGACGCTCAGATAGCGGCGCTGCACCAGACCCCGACCGCTGAGTTCATCTGCTGCGGCATCGAGGTGGAGTACGACGGCGACACGCATCCTCGAGTGTTGGCGCAGACCTCGGTGAACCTGACCGACCTCATCAGGGATCGGCTCCCCGAGCTGCACCCATCGACGTTTCTGATGAAGCGCAAAGCCGTGATCGACGGTTTCGGGCTGGTAGAGGAGGCTATCCCCGGTAGTTACGGTGAGGATTACGAGTTCCTGCTTCGCGCTGCCCGCAGTCACGCCATCGTCCACGTTCCGCAGGTGGGGGTCCGGGTCCTGTGGTCGAAGGGGTCCTACTTCACAGCTCGCTGGGCCACGATCCGCTCAGCTCTGGTCTGGTTGCTGGAACGGTATCCGGAGTTCACTGACGTGCCGGCCGGGCAAGCCCGCGTGATGGGTCAGATCGCCTTCGCGACGGCCGCAGACCGCCAGCGACGTGCCGGGGCACTGTGGGCCCTCCGAGCACTGAAGCGTCGACCGGCCGAGCCGCGCGGCTACCTCGCTCTCGGAGTGGCTGCTGGTCTGCTGTCACCGAACTGGGTGCTCCGTCAGCTGCACAAGACCGGCCGGGGCCTTTGACCACCCTCGCTAGTCCCTGACGACCGACCGCCAGGCCAGCCGGGACGGCAGGTCACGCAGCTGGTAATCCTCGCCGGGAATCTTCGCATCCCAGTAGGTCGCAAACGGCGCATTCTTTCCGGCCGCAAAGCGGGCAACATCTACCAGCCATCGAGCTCGCCGACTGCCCTCGTCACCGGGCACGAGCACGCTGCCGAACTCGGCGATCGCGAACTCGTTGCCGAGCCGCTTGGCTGTCGCAGCAGCTGGCCCGAAGATCTCACGCGGGGCGGCATACCCGGAGGAACCCGGTGGGTTGTACCCATCCCAAGCCATCACATCGATGAAGTCGCCCGGGTAGTAGTCGAGCACCCGGCGGTTTGATTCCGGACGTGCGGTCCAGGCCATCAGTACCAGGGTGGGATGCAAGTTAGCGGCACCGACGTCACGGCCGATGTCGTTGATGTGCCGCCAGGCCTGGCGATATCTTCGGGCGTTAAGCGTTCCGGCTTCGCGCTCATCCTCGGGCTCATGCCAGTACGTCCACCAGATCGGGTGCTTCCGTGGTGCGTCCTGAAACCACGCACGCAGAGCCGCGTCGTGGTCACCGGCCAACACCTGCCTGGCGGGGGCCCAAAATGAAACCGACATCGGGCGGTTGACGTCACCGAGCCGGCCGCGCCAACCATCGCGGATCACCGGCTCGAAGACCCGAACGACCTCCATGCGGGTGTAACGCTTGTCGGACTTGCGCACTGCACGCTGCCACTCCAGGCGTCCCTCGTCGACACTAGCGCCGAAGCGCGTTCCGGCAAGGGCGCGGTTGGACACCTCGGGCAAAGGGCTGCCAACCAGGCGGACGTCGTCGACCAGAATGGCTCCCCCTACCGGAACGTCGAAGGCGCGGACAGTGAGGTCGATGCGTCGGCCGTCCTTGCGTGAGGTGAACGGAACGCTCACTTCGTGCCAACGCTGATCGCTGAGGTGTCGGCCCTGCCATCCGGTCGGACCCCGAGCGCCCTCGATCCGTTCGCCCAGCGAGAGTCTGACGGGGACGGCGCCCGCCCGTAGAGCACGCGAAGTCGCCCGCACCCACACCGTCGCTGTGTACCTGGCCTTGGCCTGGGTCGACCGCACCAGGGCCGGAGCGTCGGTGATCGCGACGGTCGCAGCCCGATCGCGCGGTGGTCGCAAGCGGGCCGCCCAACTGTCCGGGCCACGCCCGCGCCCAACGCGGTCAAGGCGGGTCGCATCGGTACCCGGCGCCCACCCGCTGAGGGAACGTTCGAAGGACGACCCATCGATCACTCGGGTGGCTGTGGCATTCGAGGGTGTCGTGAGCGCAAGTGGCAGCATCGCGGCAACTACGAGCCCGACCACAAGAGTCAACGCTCGTCGGCATGGGTCCGTCGTCATCGCGGCCTTTCTGTGACAGCTCCCAAGTTGGTCAGTCATTGAACTGCGACTGGGCGACATCAAGCCCGTGATTCACCAGCGCGGTCACCGCGCCAGCGACCCTGGCGACGAGCAGCGGAACCTCCGGGCGTTCAGCGGTCGAAAAATCTCGCAGGACGAAGGCAGCCGGATCCGTCCGGCCTGGTGGCCGCCCGATCCCTACCCTCGCACGAAAGAAGTCACCGGTACCGAGCGAGCGCCGCATCGACTTGAGCCCATTGTGACCGTTGTCGCCACCACCACACTTCAACCGCAGCGAGCCGAACGGCAGATCGAGCTCGTCGTGAACGGCGATGACCCGATCGGGGCTCACCTTGTAGAACGAGCTGAGCGGAGCTACTGCTTGGCCGGTCTCGTTCATGTACGTCGTTGGCTTGACGAACACCACACGGTGGCCGTCGACCCGGGCCTCACAGACCAGGGCCTTTGCGCGCTTGTGCACCTTGAACGAGCTTGAGCCCGCCAGGGCCTCAATGACCCCGAACCCGACGTTGTGTCGGTTGCCGGAGTACTCCGAGCCAGGATTGCCAAGTCCCACGACGATCCAGGGGCGGTCGGCATCGCCTTCGTCGTCCCCCGTCTTCCTGCGGCCGATCAGTCTGTCTCCTCCGCGGGCGCAGCAGCTGCCGCTGACGCCTCGGATGCTGCCGCGGCGGCGGCGAGGTCTGCTGCTTCGTCAGCCTCGGCAGCAGCAGACTGCGCGGCGAGGATATGCAGAAGCACGAGATCGGGCTCCGCGACCAGGACGACACCTTCGGGGAGGGCGACGTCGGCGGCGCGCACGCTACTGCCGACCTCAAGGCCCTCGATGTCGACGACGAGTTCGGAGGGAATCTTGGTGGCGTCGGCCTCGATGGCGATCGTGTCGTGCACGTGCTCGAGCAGTCCACCTGGCGCGATCTTGCCGTCGGTGCGGACCACCACCTCGACTGTCACCTTCTCACCGGAGCGGACGGCGACCAGGTCGACGTGTTCGATGCCGTGCCGGACGGGATCACGCTGCACCGACTTGGGCAGAACCAGTTGGGAACCGTCGTCGAGCTGAAGGGAGAGCAGCGCGTTGGACTGCTTGAGCGCGAGCATGAGCTCGTGAGCCGGCAGCGCCAAATGCTGCGTGGCTTCGCCGTGACCGTAGACGACAACGGGGATCTTCTTGTCGCGGCGGAGCCGACGGGCAGCGCCCTTGCCGAACTCGGTACGGCGCTCGGCGGCGATGACGATCTTTGACACGGTTTGGCTCCTGACGGGGAACGGCTGCGGACGGTGCCCGGCGGGGGCGAGGCGCGAACCGGGCCGCACTCGCGCTGACAGCGCCAGCACCGCGCCGATTACGGGTGCCGGCCGCTTGAGGATCCCCAGAAGGAACTCAACCGGCCCAGCACGCCCTCGCCGAGACTCCGGAAGTCTAGCCGGGGTCTCACCCGTGGCAAAACCACCGCGTTGACTCACTTCAGATCCGGTCGTGGGCTCCGATGCCAGTGACCACGCCGTGCCAAGCGCGCTGTGATGCTCCGTCCAGCAACCGGAACTCGCCACCGACCACAGAGTCGAAGTAGCAAGCGAAGGACGCGTCGTTGTCTTGGAGCCAACGGCCGACTGAACCCAGCCACGCCGCCCGCTGTTCTCCCCCCTCGTCCCCAGCAGCCAAGAGCGAACCGGTCTCGGCGACACCGAACTCATGGCCGAGCGCACGGGTGGTGTCCAGCGCGCGGCCGAAGATCTCCGCCGGCTTGGAGTAGGCGCTGGTGGAGTTCGAGAAGCTGTAGCAGTCCCAGGCCAGCGCCTCAACCAGATCACTACCGGGGTAGAAGTCGTCGAAGGTACGTCCTGAACGAGGGTTGACCGTCCAACACATCAAGATGACCGTGTTGACGAGCCGCGGGTTGTCTGCCCCGTTGGCGAGCCCAGCGATGCGGCGATACGCCTCACGCCACTGCTGTGCGGTGAACGAGCCGTCCTCAACGTCGTCCTCAGGCTCGTGCCAGTATGTCCACCAGATGTCCCGGCCAGCTGGCGCTGTCGCGAACCAGTTCGCCAGGTAGGCGTCGTGCCTGCCGGACAGGATATCGGCGGGCTGGGCCTTGAACGAGACGACAACAGGGCCGCCAACCTGGCCGGCGCGACCTGGCCACGCGCTCGGAAGACCGGGATAGAAGACCCGGACAACCTCCATCCCCCCGTAGGTCGCATGCGAGTCGGCGACCGCCTGCGTCCAGGTGCGGCCATTCTCGTAAACGCTCGCACCGAAGAGGGTGTCCACCGTAGAGCTCGGAGTCGGAGTCGGGGTCGGGGTCGGAGTCGGGGTCGGAGTCGATCCGCGTACGGGGTGTAGTCGGACCCGATCGACCTTCAGACCATTCCCTTCCCCGATGTGACGTGCTGTCAGCGACAGTTGAAGCGCGCTGTTGTCACCGACCGAGCGCGTCCGGAAGGTGACCCGGCGCCACCGGTCACCGCGCGCGGTGAACGCTTCGCTCCGACGCGCGACAACGCTGTTCCGCTTCCATTCGAGGAGTTCGAAAATCCCCTTGACCGGTCGACCAGTAGCCCGGACCCAGGCCGATGCTTGGTAC
>JAJAYM010000337.1 GCA_027117675.1 Actinomycetes bacterium
ATCGAGCACTGGACGCGCGTCCCCGTCGAGGTCGAGGTGGCCTCGGAGTTCCGCTACCGCGATCCGATTCTCAGCCAGCGGACTCTGGTGATCGCGATCTCTCAGTCGGGTGAGACGATGGACACGCTGATGGCGATCAGGCACGCCCGTGAGCAGGGTTCACGAGCGCTGGCCATCTGCAACGTCAACGGCTCGACGATTCCGCGCGAGTCGGACGCCGTCGTCTACACCCATGCCGGCCCAGAGATCGCTGTCGCATCAACCAAAGCGTTCCTGACTCAGATCGTCGCGGTGAACCTGGTTGCCCTCTATCTGGCGCAAGTACGGGGCACCAAGTGGGGCGACGAAATCGTCCGGCATATCGACGAGTTGGCGGCGATGCCAGCGGCTGTTGATCGGGTGCTGGACACGGTTAAGCCGATGCGGGTGCTGGCTCGTGAGTTGGTGAACGCCAAGGCGGTTCTGTTCTTGGGCCGTCATGTGGGGTACCCGGTAGCCCTCGAAGGCGCGCTAAAGCTCAAAGAGCTCGCCTACATGCACGCTGAAGGCTTCCCTGCCGGTGAGCTCAAGCACGGCCCGATCGCGCTTATCGAACAAGGCCTGCCCGTGGTCGTGATCGTGCCGCCTCGTAGCCGCAAGGTGCTGCACGACAAGATCGTCAGCAACATCCAAGAGATCCGAGCCAGAGGTGCGCGCACCATCGTCATCGCCGAGGAGGGTGACGACACGGTGGCCCCTTATGCCGACACGCTCATCCCGGTGCCAGCCGTCCCCACCCTGCTGCAGCCAATCGTTGCCACGGTGCCGCTGCAGGTATTCGCCTGCGAGCTGGCCAACGCCAAGGGCTACGACGTCGACCAGCCGCGCAACCTGGCCAAATCCGTAACTGTGGAGTGACCTTCTTACCGAGAGTGGCGGGGCAGGGGACGCCCGGAGTGACAGACTGATGCTGTGATCGTTGGTATCGGGATCGACGTCGTTGACGTAGGACGGTTCGCCGAGACTCTCGAGCGGACGCCCGCCCTGCGCACGCGGCTCTTCACGGCGGCCGAGGTCGCCCTCCCGTTGGCGTCCCTGGCTGCCCGCTTTGCGGCCAAGGAGGCTCTCGCCAAGGCGCTCGGTGCGCCAGCGGGCCTGCAATGGCACGACTGCGAGGTGGCTAAGGACACCGAGGGCCGACCAACGTTTGAACTGCGAGGCACTGTCAAGGCTCGAGCCGTTGCTCTACGGGCACACACCATTCACCTGTCGCTCAGCCATGATGCCGGAATTGCGTCGGCGATGGTTGTCGCTGAGGCCTAACGGGGGCGGTCGTCGTGCACGCGGTACATACCGTCGAGGAAGTACGCGCGGCCGAGGAGTCGGTGCTGGCCCGCACCGCCGACGGCGCGCTGATGCTGCGCGCCGCGACCGGGCTCGCACGCACCTGTGCTCACCTGCTGTCCACACATCATGGCCACGTGTACGGCGCACGGGTGGTGGTTCTGGCCGGCACTGGAAACAACGGAGGGGACGCGCTCTTTGCCGGCGCACTACTCGCTCGACGGGGTGCTCAGGTCGTCGCTGTACCGACGGGCGCTGGCATTCACGAAGCAGGATCGTTGGCGCTTCATCGGGCCGGGGGGCGCGTGCTCGAGCTAGCTGACGCCACCCCCGTCATCGAGAACGCCCACCTGGTCGTCGACGGGATCCTCGGGATCGGGGGTAAGGGTGGTTTGCGTGAGCCGGCCGCACCCCTGGCCGAGCTGTCAACGGCGAGTGACGCGATCGTCGTCGCTGTCGACCTGCCATCCGGTGTTGACGCTGACACCGGCACCGTGGCCGAGGGGGCGATCTGGGCTGATGTGACTGTGACCTTCGGCCTCTTGAAGCCGGGCCTCCTGCTCGCACCGGGCTCCATGCACGTTGGACTGTTGGAGCTCGTCGACGTCGGGATCGGTGGTGACGCGGTAGTGCCGTCCATCACGTGCCTAGAGGCCGCCGATGTTGCCGGGATCGTGCCTAGACCGGGCCCGCTGGATCACAAGTACTCGCAGGGCGTCACCGGTGTCGTCGCTGGCTCTGCTCGGTATCCGGGAGCAGCTTCGTTGACGGTGTCCGGCGCGCTGCACACAAAGTCTGGCCTCGTCCGCTATGTCGGTAGCGAGGCGGGGACGGTGGTAAGCGACTGGCCGACGGCAATCGTCTCGACTGGGTCAATCGCTGATGCCGGCCGCGTCCAGGCGTGGGCGGTGGGGCCCGGCCTGGGAAACGATGCCAACGCGCTGCAGTACGTCAAGGATGTCCTGGCCGAACCGGTACCTGTCGTGGTCGACGCGGACGGGCTGACGCAGTTGGCGAGCTCGCTTGAGTTGCTGGGTTCGCGTCAGGCGCCGACGGTTCTGACGCCCCACGCGCGCGAGTTCGCCCGCCTGGCACCCGACCTGGATCTGTCGGAGGATCCGATCACCGCCGTGCGCACCCTTGCCGCGCGATTTCGATGCACGGTCCTCCTCAAGGGCACGACCACGGTAGTCGCCGACGCCGTCGGCCAGGTTCGGCTCAACGTCTCCGGTACGCCTTGGCTTGCAACAGCGGGGACGGGGGACGTACTCACGGGTGTTGTTGCCGCGCTGCTTGCCGCTGGCGTTTCTCCGCTGGATGCGGCATCCGGTGCCGCATTCGTCCATGGCATCGCTGGCCGGCTAGCGGCCGATGACGCCCCGACAACTGCGGTAGCCGTCGCCACGGCGATTCCAGCCGCAATCAAAGCTGTCATCAGGCCGTGACTGAAAACTCGGTGTCGCGGTGGGAAGATGGCGAGGTGCCTGTACCGACCCGCGAGTTGATCGTCGATCTCGATGCCATTGCCGCCAACACCGCGATGCTCGCTGAGCGGTCCGGCAACGCCGGGCTCATGGCCGTTGTCAAGGCTGATGCATACGGCCACGGGCTGGTTCCCGCGGCTCGGGCCGCAGTCTCCGGTGGCGCGCAGTGGCTGGGCGTCGCTCTCTTGGATGAGGCGCTGGCGCTGCGAGACGGAGGCATCGAGGATCCGGTTCTCGCATGGTTGGTTGGTCCCGGCGAGTCGTGGACTGACGCCCTGACACGAGGCATCGATCTGTCGGTGTCGGACTTCTGGTTACTTGCTGAGATCGCGGCTGCCGCACAGCAAGCCGGACGTGTTGCGCGCGTCCATCTGAAGGTCGACTCCGGGTTGGGACGCTCCGGATCCCCGGTCGGTGACTGGCCCGCGCTTGTTGAGGCTGCCCGCAAGGCAGAGCTAGACGGTTTCATCGTCGTCATCGGTGTCTGGTCGCACCTTGCCTACGCGGACGCTCCAGGGCACCCCACCATCGACCGACAGGTCGCTATCTTCCGCGAAGCGGTCAGGCTCGCGGAGCATGCGGGTCTGGAGCCAGAGTTTCGCCATCTGGCCAACTCGGCTGCGACGCTCACCCGACCAGACACACACTTCGACTTGACTCGGCCAGGGCTGGCCGTCTACGGCCTCTCACCCTTGCGTGATGCTCCCGCAGCGTCGTTGGGCTTGAAGCCTGCCATGGCGCTTCAGGCGCGCCTGACCTTGGTGAAGCGAGTGCCAGCCGGTCAGGGCGTCTCGTACATGCACCGTTACGTCACCAATCGCGAGACCACGCTCGGGTTGGTCCCGCTCGGGTACGCCGACGGCGTCCCCCGAGACGCCACCAATGTCGGGCCGATTCAAGTTGGTGGCCGGCGACGCACGATCGCTGGCGTGGTGTGCATGGACCAGTTCGTTGTTGACCTTGGCGATGACCCAGTGGCCGCCGGCGACGTGGTGTCGCTTTTCGGCTCAGGCCGCGACGGCGAACCGACCGCCCAAGACTGGGCGGATGCCACCGGCACCATCTCGTACGAGATCGTCACCCGCATGGGGCCGCGCGTGCGACGCCGGTATGTCGGGGGTCCGTCGTTGTGAACCCAGCTCGGCGCGCTGGGTTGGCCAGTGCAGCGCTCGTCGCAGCAGCAGTCGGTGCGGCTGCGGGAATCGCGGCTGAGCGCGTCGTCGTCGGGCGACCGCTGCGGCGTGGTGAGACATCGGGTGGACGCTTGGGCCTTGGTCAGTTGCGGGGCCACGCCAGTGCCCTTGCACTGCGCGACGGCGTCGAACTGCACGTCGAGGTAGACGACCCCCACCCTGGCGCTCAGTGGCGTGACCTCACCGTCGTCTTCGTCCACGGGTATGCCCTCAACCAAGACTGCTTCCACTACCAGCGGCTCGCGCTGCGGGGCTCTGCGCGGCTCGTCTTCTACGACATGCGTTCGCATGGACGCTCTGGGCGTGGGGCGCGGCCGACCGCGACGTTGCCGCAGTTGGCCGACGACCTGAAGGCCGTCTTGGCCAAGGTGGCGCACGAGGGGCCGGTGGTGCTCGTCGGTCATTCGATGGGGGGAATGACGATCCTCGAGCTGGCGCGGCGTAACCCGGAGCTCTTCGGAGACCGCATCCTGGGGGTGACGCTGATGTCGACGTCAGCCGGCGAGATGGCTGACGTGACACTGGGCCTACCCGCGTTGGCGGCACGAACGCTTCGACACATTGCACCAGGACTCATCCAAGTGGGACGACGAACGTCGCAACTTCTGGAACGGGGTCGACAGTTCAGTGGCGACCTCGCGGTACTTGTGACGAAATTCTACGCCTTCGGTGGCGACGTACCCGTCGAACTGGCCGACTTCAGCTTGGCGATGATCAATGCGACCCCCATCGAGGTGCTGGCCGACTTCTACCCGGCGCTGACTCAGCACCACGCCTACGACGCTCTTGAGGTCCTCAACGGCATCGAAACGCTAGTGCTTGTCGGGGCCCAGGACCTACTCACTCCGCCCGAGCACAGTCGACTTCTGGTCCGCGGAATCCCTGGTGCGGAGTTGGAGGTGCTCGACCCAGGGGGTCACCTGGTGATGCTCGAGCGCCCCGACGATGTCAACGGTCACCTGATCGACCTGCTGGAACGAGTGGCCCGTGGGATGGACCAGTGACAGCGCCGCCGGTATCCCTCGTGATCGCCGACGCTGATGCGATGCGCACGCTGGCCGCCCGAGTGGCCCCCGGGTGTCGGGTCGGAGACGTGGTCGTCCTGAGTGGCCAGCTGGGTGCCGGGAAGACCACGTTCACCCAGGGGTTCGCGTCCGGACTGCAGGTGGCTGGCGCAGTGACGTCGCCGACTTTCGTCATCGCGCGCGTTCATCGGTCGAAGGTCGGTGGACCTGACCTGGTCCATGTCGATGCCTATCGGCTCGGCGGGTTGGCTGAGCTCGACGATCTCGACCTTGATGCGTCGATCGCTGAGTCAGTCACTGTCGTCGAGTGGGGCGAAGGGCTCGCCGAGGCTCTGTCTGAGGAGGTCGTACATGTGGCCATCGAACGTGACTCGGAGCTGAACGAGTCGGCGTCGGACGCACGGCGGGTCACCGTGACATGGCCGTCTGGCCGAGGTGGGTAGGGTCACCGGGTGCTGTTGTTGGGGCTGGACACCGCCACGGCGGTGACCACCGTTGCCTTGATGCGGTCGGTGACCCACGCAGCTCCAGAGGTGCTCGGTGAGCGCAGCCACCTCGACCCGCGCGGGCACGGTGAGGTGTTGCCGGTGCAGATCGACGAGGTGCTGCGGGCCGCCGGCGCTGTTCCCGCAGACCTGGACGCCATCGCCGTTGGGCGCGGGCCAGGAGCCTTCACCGGCCTTCGCGTCGGTCTGGCCACAGCGCAGGCGATGGGTCAGGCTCTGCGGATCCCGGTGTACGGCGCGAGCACGCTCGACGTCGTGGCCTACGGCACTGGTCGCGACGAACCATTCGCCGTGGCCACCGATGCCCGTCGGCGTGAGTTCTTCTGGGCGACCTACTCTCGATTCGACGCTCGTTCGAGCCCTCCAACAGTCGGCTCACCAACTGCAGCTCACGATGCGCTGAGCGGTATGACCGTGATCTGCCCGCCCGGCATGCCGATGATCGATGGCCTCGTCGCTGCCGAAGGCGGGCACCCCACGGGATCGTCGCTCGGTCGGCTTGTCCTGTCCCGCCTGGAGCGAGGTCAACCGCTGGACGCGCCGACGCCGCTCTACCTGCGACGCCCTGACGCAACGCCGGCGTCTGGCCACAAGTCCGTGCTCGCGTGATCCAGCCGGCGACCGACGTCGAGTTGCGTCCGATGCGGTGGTGGGACGTCGGTCAGGTGCATGACGTCGAGGTGCGCGCCTTCCCTGAATCCGCGTGGTCGGCTGAGACGTTCTGGTCTGAGCTTGCCGGCGTCCCCGCTACTCGGCACTACGTGGTGGCCGAGACGAACGGGCAGATTGTCGGATACTCAGGACTCATGGCCGTCGGAGCTCATGCAGATGACCAGACCCTCGCTGATGATGCAGTCGGCCAGCCACAGGAACTGTGAAGGCGGCTGCTCGATGCCCTGCTCGGTGAGGCGGACCTCCGTGGCTGTACCCGCGTC
>JAJAYM010000338.1 GCA_027117675.1 Actinomycetes bacterium
ATCGTCAAGTTCGTCAACCTGCTCATTTCCCAGGCCATCCAGGACCGAGCCTCTGACATCCACCTCGAGCCAGGCGAGCACGCACTGGTGGTGCGGTATCGAATCGACGGCGTGCTCCACGAGGTGATGAAGTCGCCCAAGAACATCCAGTCTGGTGTCATCAGTCGACTCAAGATCATGTCGGACATCAACATTGCCGAGCGGCGCATTCCCCAGGACGGCCGGCTCTCGGTAAACCACCAGGGCAAGAAGATCGACCTCCGTGTCGCGACCCTCCCAACGGTCTGGGGAGAGAAGGTCGTCATGCGTATCTTGGACAACTCCAATGCGCAGATGGCGTTGTCTGACCTCGGATTCTCTGAGTTTAACCGCGAAACATTCGCGCAGAGCTTCTCCAAGCCCTACGGCATGATCTTGGTGACCGGTCCGACCGGGTCGGGAAAGTCCACAACCCTCTACGCCACCCTCAACCAGATCGCTCGCGCTGAGGTCAACGTCATCACCGTTGAGGACCCGGTGGAGTACCGACTGCCTGGTATCAACCAGGTGCAAACCAACGTGAAGGCCGGCCTGACCTTTGCCGCCGCATTGAGGTCGATCCTCCGCTGTGACCCGGACATCGTGCTGATCGGTGAGATCCGCGACCACGAGACGGCGCAGATCGCGGTGGAGGCCGCCTTGACCGGCCACCTTGTCCTGTCGACACTGCACACCAACGACGCTCCTTCGGCGGTCACCAGGCTCACCGAGATGGGGCTTGAGCCCTTCCTGGTGGGGTCTGCCCTCGACTGCGTCCTGGCCCAGCGGCTCGCGCGCAGGCTCTGCACCAAGTGCAAGGAGGCGTACGAACCGACACCGGACGCACTCGTCCAGGCGCGCTTTCCTTGGGTGGACGGGCAGGAGCTGCCGACTCTCTACCGAGCCGGCGGATGCACCGCGTGTTCAAAGACCGGATACCGCGGCCGGCTCGCGCTGCACGAGGTGATGGCTGTCTCAGAGACCGTTGAACGGCACGCCGTCGAGCGCGCCTCGACCACCGTCATCGCCGAGACGGCCCGTGCTGAGGGTATGCGCACCCTTCGTGACGACGGGATGCTCAAGGTGGCCAGTGGCGTCACCACCATCGACGAGATCTTGCGCGTCGTCGTCTAAGCCTTAAGTCGCCGCTCGGCCCATGGGAAATGCCCGGCTCCGGAATTGATGACTAGTTCTCTGGGAGTCGGCTCAAGGGGTGACCTCTAGCGGCCGAAAGACCGCTACAGGGGTACCGCCGCCAGGTGGTGCTCGTGGTGTATGCCTGAGGAGGCAGTTCGACGTGGAGACCACAGAGTTCAGCGGTGCGCCGCAGGGCGACGACGCACGCCCCGACGGCCAGGCACCGGCGGCGGACATGGGGTTCTTCACGCCAGCCCCCACGACCGAGACCGAGCCAGATCAGGACGCCAGCGAGACATTGTCAGCGGATCCCGCCCAGGACTCGGTTCCGAGCTTCGACCCCACCTCGTACGACTCAGGGTCGTTGCTGGCCCCCGAAGAGTCGGTCCCAGAGGCATCCTCGGGATTACCGATGTCCTTGACGATCGCCGCTGAAGAAGCGGCCACTGTCGATGTCGAGAATGAGCCACAGCCCCCTGCCAGCTTTGACTACCAGGCCTTTTATGACGATCAAAGCGCCAGCCAAGGGGCTCAACCCGAGCCGGCTGACGCCAGCCTCGCTATCGAGGAGTCCCAGCCAGCCCAGCCGGCCCAGCAATCACTGCCAGTACAGCCGGCACCGATGGCTGAGCCTGAGTACGCCCAGGAGTACTCCTCAGCTGAGCCGATGCTCGAACTTGCTGACACCGAAGCTGACGAAGCGGCTTACACCCGGGTCTCCACCGAACCGAGCCTTGCCGGCGACGAGATCGTTCTCGTCGAGCTCCTGCTGCACATGCTCGAGCAAGGGGCATCCGACCTGCACATCACGGCGGGAGCGCGACCAGCGATTCGCGTCAACGGCGAGCTCGCCCAGATGGAGCAGTACCCGGTGCTCACCCCGCCGGTAATCCAGCGCGTCATGTACGCCGCAATCACCCAGCGGCAACGCGAGACGTTCGAGGAGGAGCTCGAGCTCGACTTCGCGTACTCGGTGCCAGGGCGGGCCCGCTTCCGCGTGAACATGTACCGGCAGCGGGACTCCGTGGGCGCGGCCTTCCGTATCATCCCCTTCGAGATCAAGAAGCTCGAAGACCTCGGTGTCCCGACCCAGGTAGCCAACTTTGCCGCGCTCCCTCGGGGTTTCGTACTCGTGACCGGCCCGACCGGTTCCGGCAAGTCGACGACCTTGGCATCGCTGCTCGACCTGGCCAACCGCCAGCGCAAAGAGCACATCATGACGTGTGAGGACCCGATCGAGTTCTTGCACCGCCACCAGATGAGCCTGGTCAACCAGCGCGAGGTCGGCGAAGACACCAAGTCGTTCAAGAACGCGCTCAAGCACGTGCTTCGTCAAGACCCCGACATCATCCTCGTCGGTGAGATGCGTGACCTCGAAACAATCGGGGTGGCGCTCACCGCCGCTGAGACCGGACACCTCGTCTACGCGACG
>JAJAYM010000339.1 GCA_027117675.1 Actinomycetes bacterium
GGTCAAAGACGTACTGCTCCTCGACGTCACCCCGCTCTCCCTCGGCATCGAGACCAAGGGCGGCATCATGACCAAACTGATCGAGCGCAACACCACGATCCCGACGAAGAAGTCGGAGATCTTCACCACCGCCGACGACAAGCAGCCGCAGGTGCAGATCCAGGTGTATCAAGGTGAGCGTGAGATCGCGGCGTACAACAAGAAGCTGGGTGACTTCGATCTTACCGGGCTTCCCCCCGCGCCCCGCGGCATCCCACAGATCGAGGTCACCTTCGACATCGATGCCAACGGCATCGTCCACGTGCATGCCAAGGATCTCGCGCCCGGCAAAGAGAACTCGGTCAAGATCTCCGGTGGGTCTGCGCTGTCGAAGGAAGAGATCGATCGGATGATGTCGGACGCGGAGAGCCACGCCGCCGAGGACGCCGCGCGCAAGGATGAGGCCGAGGTGCGTAACTCAGCTGACGCGTTGGTATACCAGACCGAGCGGTTCCTCTCCGAGAACGCCGAGAAGATTCCAGATGACGCAAAGTCCAACGTCGACGAGCCGCTTGCTGAGTTGAAGAAGGCCCTGGACGGAACTGACACCGATGCGATCAAGGCCGCGGCGGAGAAAGTCGCGACGGCGAGCCAAGCACTCGGTGCCGCGATGTACCAGTCCGGCGACGCACCGGATGCGGCCAGCGCGTCGGACAACAGCGGTAGCGACGACGACATCGTTGACGCCGAAGTGGTGGACGAGGGCAGCGACTCCAGCACCGCCAGCGACACCGACGATGGCGCAAAGGCATGAGCGACAACGGAACCGACGGGCCGATCATCCGCGACAAGCGGCGGATCGACCCCGAGACCGGGCTGGTGCGGGAGGTGGTCGCTGCTGCGGCTGCCTCCCCCACTGACGCGCTCGTCACCGAGGACGCCGCCGCCCAACTGGTGGATGGCGATCTCGCTGCTCTTGAGGCGCAGCTTGCTGAGCGAACCGCTGACGTGCAGCGGATCCAGGCCGAGTACGCCAACTACCGCAAGCGGGTGGACCGCGACCGCGAGCTCGTGCGCGACCAGGCCGCTGCATCGGTGCTGGCCGAACTGCTCACGGTGCTCGACGACATCGATCGCGCCCGTGACCACGACGAACTCAGCGGTGGTTTCAAGTCGGTCGCCGAAACACTGGAGGCGACGGTTGAGAAGCTCGGGCTCCAGAGGTACGGCGTCGCCGGTGAGCCGTTCGACCCAACTGTGCATGAAGCCCTCACCCACACCGAGGACGCCTCGGTAACCGAGACGACCTGCGTTGCCGTGCTGCAGCCTGGCTACAAGTACGCCGGCCGCGTTGTGCGTCCGGCCCGCGTCGCCGTCGCCGCCCCACCCTCCTAACCCAAGAACGACGCATTCACCCCGCTCTCCCGCAACAAACCAACCACTCATCTTGGGGATAACCCGCACAGACAGCCGAAGGAGGTGACCCATGAGCGCTCGCGACTATCTCGACAAAGACTTCTATGCCGTGCTCGGGGTCACCAAGACGGCATCAGCTGACGAGATGATGAAGGCGTACCGAAAGCTGGCCCGCCTGTTTCACCCGGATGCCAACGGTGGCGACCCAGAGGCTGAGGAGCGGTTCAAGGAGATCTCTGAGGCCTACGACGTTCTTTCCGACGACACCAAGCGCGGTGAGTACGACGAGATGCGTCAGTACGGCGGGTCCTTCGCCGGCGGCCAGCCGGGGGGTTTCGGCGCTGGCGGCGCCACTACGGTCAACCTTGGTGACCTGTTCGGAGGCCTCTTTAGCGGCCATCCCGGTGCCCGCCGCGCGACCAAAGGCGAAGACCTTCCCGGCCGCGTCAGTCTCAGCTTTCGCGATGCGTCGTCCGGCGTCACTACCTCGGTTCAGCTCCGTGCCGAGGCAGCGTGTCCCACCTGCGGCGGCACCGGCGCCAAGCCCGGCACGACCCCGCACACCTGTTCTGCGTGCGGTGGGAGCGGGCAGACGGTGCGGCAGCAGGGCGGGTTCGGCTTCGCCGAGCCGTGCCGGGCTTGCCGCGGACGCGGGCAGGTCGTCGACGCCCCTTGTGGCAGTTGCGCCGGTGTCGGCGCCACTATGCAGACCCGGACCATCAACGTTCGCGTCCCTTCCGGAATCAAGGACGGCGCCACTCTCAGAGTGCCGGGTAAAGGCGCCCCCGGCCGAGGGGGAGCGCCGGCCGGCGACCTTCTGGTGACCGTCCAGGTGAGCGCACACCCCGTTTTCGGGCGCAAGGGCCAACACCTCACGCTCACGGTGCCGGTCACCTTCGTCGAAGCAGCTCTCGGTGCGACCATCACCGTGCCGACTCTGGACGCCGAGAACGTGAGTCTGAAGGTCCCAGCCGGAACGCCGTCTGGACGCACGTTCCGTGTGAAGGGGCGTGGACTTGAGGTGAAGGACAAGCGAGGCGACCTTCTCGTCACCGTCGACGTCGCGGTGCCGCTACGAGTCGACGGCAGGGCGCGCAAGGCACTTGACGACTACGCCGAAGCCACCGCGTCCGACGACCCCCGGGCCGACCTCATCGCACTCGCAGGACGGGAGTAGCGCAGGCATGAACTTGGACGACTTCGACACGGCCCCCGTCTTTGCCATCTCAGTGGTGGCCCAGCTGACGGGGATGCATCCGCAAACGCTGCGCCAGTACGACCGCGTTGGCCTGGTCACGCCTCAGCGCACGTCCGGGGGCGGACGTCGCTACTCAGCACGTGACATCGAGCGGCTCCGCGAGATCCAGCACCTCTCAGGCGAAGGCATTGGTCGCATCGGCGTCAAGCGCATCCTCGACCTGGAACATCTCGCTGACCAGTTGCAGGTGCGCGTGCATCAGCTTGAGGCCGAGCTCGAAGCCGCCCACCGCACTCTGACGCAGCTGCAGCTGAGCACGACCCCTGGCACTGAACTGGTTTTGCGCGACCGTGCTGCGGTGGTCGTGTGGCGCCGGCCCCCGCGCTCGTCCCCGTAGTCCACATCTCAGGAGCACCGCTGGAGGTCACCACCCGTAGCCGCGACGCCCTGGGGGACGCACAGCAGGCAGCAGTCGCCGCTGGCAACCCGCAGCTCGACCCGGTCCACTTGCTCGGCGCGCTGCTCGCGGAAGACGACGGGATCCCGGCAGCCCTGCTTCAGGCAATCGGGATCGATCGTGGCGAGCTCGGGGCCACCGTTGCCGCGGCTGTCGCACGGTTGCCGCACGTCGACGGTGCTACTGCGTCGGGACCACAGGCGTCCGGAGCCCTGCAACGAGTGCTGGCGCGTGCCCAGGAGCGTGCGCAAGAACGCGGCGACGGCTATGTGAGCACCGAGCACCTGCTCCTTGCGCTCGCCGGGGTCCCTAGTGGCGCCGCCGATCTACTGAACACGTCCGGCGCCGCCGAGGCCGCCCTCACCGACGCGCTGTCACGGGTCCGCGGTAGCGCGCGGGTGACGACCCCCGATCCAGAGGGCACGTTTCAGGCGCTGGAGAAGTTCGGTGTCGACCTCACCGCACGCGCGCGGGACGGCAAGATCGACCCGGTGATCGGGCGGGACGCCGAGATCCGGCGCGTTGTGCAGGTTCTGTCACGGCGCACCAAGAACAACCCGGTGTTGATTGGTGAACCCAGCGTCGGCAAGACCGCCGTTGTCGAGGGCCTTGCCTCGCGAATGGTGGCCGGCGACGTCCCCGAGTCGCTGCGCGGCAAGCGACTCGTCGCGCTCGACCTGGGTGCGATGGTCGCCGGCGCGAAGTACCGCGGTGAGTTCGAGGAACGGCTCAAGGCGGTCCTCGACGAGATCAAGGGAGCTGGGGGCCAGGTGGTCACGTTCATCGACGAGATGCACACTGTCGTGGGCGCCGGTGCGACGGGCGACTCGGCGATGGATGCGAGCAATATGCTCAAGCCGATGCTGGCCCGCGGCGAGCTGCGGATGATCGGCGCCACCACGCTCGACGAGTTTCGTGAGCATGTTGAGAAAGACCCGGCGCTTGAGCGACGCTTCCAGCAGGTCCTCGTCGACGAGCCGAGCGTCGAGGACACGGTAGCAATCCTGCGCGGTCTGAAAGAGCGGTACGAGGCGCACCACAAGGTACAGATCGAGGACGCCGCGCTGGTCGCCGCGGCGAGCCTGTCGAACCGCTACATCCCGGCGCGCCAGCTACCCGACAAGGCGATCGACCTGGTCGATGAGGCGGCGGCTCGACTGCGCATGGAGATCGACTCCAGCCCGGTCGAGGTGGACCAGTTGCAGCGCCAGGTCGACCGGCTACTGATGGAGGAGATGGCGCTGGCCCGAGAGACCGATGCGGCGTCCAAGGAACGGCTGAAGAAGTTGCGCGCCGACCTGGCTGACCTTCAGGAGCCGCTCAGTGCGCTGCGGGCCAGGTGGGAGCAAGAGAAGGCCGGGCTCAACCGGGTCGGTGAGCTCAAAGAGCTCGTCGATACCAGACGCGTGGAAGCCGAGCGCGCCCAGCGGCTCGGAGATCTCGCGTCGGCGTCGGCGTTGCTCTATGGCGAGATCCCCGCGCTCGAGAGGCAGATCGCCGAGGCGTCTGCAGTGGCCGACGCGATCGATCCGATGGTCAAGGAGACCGTCGGGGCCGACGACATCGCCGAGGTGGTCGCTGCCTGGACGGGTATTCCGGCGGGCCGTCTGCTTGAGGCCGAGGCGGCCAAACTGCTGCGGATGGAAGACGACCTTGGTCAACAGGTGATCGGGCAGCTGGCAGCCATCGGCGCCGTGTCAGATGCCGTGCGCCGCTCGCGCGCGGGGATCGCCGACCCGAACCGACCAACGGGCTCGTTCCTCTTTCTGGGTCCGACCGGTGTCGGCAAAACCGAGCTGGCTAAGGCACTTGCCGACTTTCTCTTCGACGACCTGCACGCAATGGTTCGCATCGACATGAGCGAGTACGGCGAGAAGCACTCGGTAGCACGGTTGGTTGGCGCCCCGCCTGGCTATGTCGGCTACGAGGAAGGCGGGCAACTCACCGAGGCGGTTCGGCGGCGGCCCTACTCAGTAGTGCTGCTGGACGAAGTGGAGAAGGCTCACCCCGAGGTCTTCGACATCCTGCTGCAAGTACTCGACGATGGCCGCCTGACCGACGGCCAGGGGCGGGTCGTCGACTTCACCAACTCGCTGCTGATTCTGACGTCCAACCTCGGGTCGAGGTACCTGGTCGACCCTTCCCTCGACGCGGTCCAAAAGCGCGAACGCGTCATGGCGGTGGTGCGCACGACTTTCAAGCCGGAGTTCCTCAACCGACTCGACGACGTGGTGCTCTTCGACGCACTCACCGAGGGTGAGCTCGCACGGATCGTCGGCCTGCAGGTGCGGCTGCTCACGAAGCGCCTGGCGGATCGCCGGATCGCTCTAGTCGTCTCGGAGGCTGCCGCCGCCTGGTTGGCGCGTGAGGGGTACGACCCGGCGTACGGTGCGCGCCCGCTGCGCCGGCTGATCCAGACCGAGATCGGTGACTCCCTAGCCCAGATGATCATCGGTGGGGAAGTGCATGATGGCGACACCGTCGCGGTGGACGTCGCTGAGGACGGAGCGGCCCTCAGTCTCCGGTGAGGTTTGGGCAATGTTCTGCGGGGAAAGATTGTCTAGACAGACGTTGCAAGTTCGTCCGAGAGGAGACCACCGTGGGTACCGAAGACAAGGCCCGTAACTCCGCCGAGAGTGCCAAGGGAAAGGTCAAGGAAGCGGCCGGGAAAGTGACTGACAATCAAGATCTTGAGGATGAGGGTCGCGCCGAACAGGCCAACTCAGATGTCAAGCAAGCAGGCGAGAAGGTCAAGGACGCTTTCAAGCGCTGAGTGGCGCTGACAGATTTGAGTGCGTGAGGGCGGGGCCGCGTTCGTGGTCCCACCCTCACGCACTTTCCATCTTTAGATCCATCATGACCCGGAACAGCCATGCGCAGACCAGGCACCAGGCCCAGCCGAGGACCAGACCACCCACCACATCGCTAAACCAATGGACGCCGAGCATCGCCCGGCTCGCAGCCACTGCGACCGCTACTCCTATCCCCACAGCGATGACCAGTCGTGAGTCCCAGTTGGGACGCACCACCAGCACCGCGAGCGCGAGCGCGAGGTAGGTGGCAGCGGCTGCCGTGGCGTGACCGGAGGGGAACGAGTAGCCGCTGAAGGGGGCCAGTGGGTCGAGTTCAGGGCGCGCACGTCCGGCCACCTCTTTGATCAGGTTGGACAGCGCCCACTGTCCGAAGACGACGGTGACCATCAAGAGCGCGAGGCGATAGCGCCTGAGGAGAATCAGCGCCACAGTGATAGCTCCCGCCACACCGATGACAACGACGGTGTCTCCCAGGTGAGTAATCCAGCGCAGGATGGCGGTGCTGTTCGTGCCCGCCGCGTCAGAGGCCCAGCGCTCGACGCGTTCGTCCCAGCGCAGGATCGCGGTGTCACGCTCGATCGCCTGGGCCAGGCCGCCAAGGACGACCCCAGCAACGACAAGCATGCTGAGCGCCACGCCCGCCCCGACGACGCGCGTCGGAGCGGGAGCCTCATCGAGCCCGGAACTCTCGGCCCCCGAACTGGCCCCCGGGCGACGCCGAGCGCGGCGTTGAACGACGGCGACGGACGCGTAGGGCGCCCCCGCGGCCGCGGCCGCGACCAGGACCGTGACCAGAAGTGGAGTCATGGGGGATGTTTACCCTGGAGCGGCGCTGGGTACACCTCGGCGTATGCCCCATCCGCTGCTCGGTGCCGACC
>JAJAYM010000340.1 GCA_027117675.1 Actinomycetes bacterium
CTCGCACTAGAAGACCAGCGCCTCGACGGTGAAGAGGACCGGCTCCGCAGCGGAGCCACGGCACGCAGCTTGGCCCACCAGCACCAGGCCTACCTTCAACGTGGTCAGTACGTCGACCAGCTCGCGCGGATGCAGCGGGCGGTTGGACGCGAACAGATGCTGGTCCTCGACAGCGCGGACTTTTGGTCAACACCCGAACGCGACTGGCCAAGGGTGACAGCGTTCTTGGGCCTCGCCGGCGATGAGGTCACCTTCGAGAGACACAACGCGCGCTCACGCGCGCCAATGGGCGACGACCTTCGGGCGCAGCTCGACGCGCACTACACATCGTTCGATGAGCGCCTCGCGCACTGGTGGGGTCGAACGCCATCGTGGCGGCGATGAGCGAGCCGCACCCACCGACCCACCTTCACCGGATCGGCCGAGGCGGAACGCAGAACGTGGCGGCCGCCGCAGTGGCAGCGGCCCTCGGTATCGCGCTCTCAGTGGTGGTGGCGAGGTCCTTCTCCGAAACCGACACGGGCCGCTACTTCGCAGCCACGTCAGTCGTCCTGCTCGTCGCCTCCATCACCCGCCTCGGCACGTCGATTGGTCTGGTGTATTGGGTCGCGCGATTGCGTGAGTTGGGCCGCGGCCAAGAACTGCGAGCGCTTCTCGCGATTGCACTTCGGCCCGCGTTGGCACTGTCGGTCGTCGGGGGCGTGATGATGTTCGCGGCCGCACCTCTCGCGTCCGACGTGTTGTTCGACGGCGGCACAACGGGGGCTGAGCTCTTGCGCATCCTCGCCCTTGCGCTGCCAGCCATCGTGATCTTTGACGCGATACTCGGGGCCTCCCGCGGACTAGGGACGATGACCCCTTCGGCCGTACTTGACCGGATCATGCGACCGGCAGCTCAGCTGGTGCTGACCGTGGGTGCCGTAGCCACTGGCGGCATCGTGGCTGTCACAGCTGCGTGGGCGCTCCCGTACGTGGCGCTCGTGGTGATCGCCGGGGTCTGGCTGCACAAGCGAACGGTCGGCGACTACTCGCCAGCAGCACCGGGACTGCGCGGAGAGTTTTGGCGGTTCACCTGGCCACGGGCGATCACCAGCGTGGTCCAGCAGGCCCGACAGCGCTTCGACATCGTCTTGGTTGCCGCAATTCGCGGACCTGCCGAAGCGGCGATCTACGCCATCGCAACACGCTTTCTCGTCGTCGGTCAGCTCACGAACTCAGCATTGGCCCTTGCCGCCCAACCTCAGGTGGCAAGCCTCTCGGCGACCGACCGCAAGGCGGCTATCGCCTCGCTCTACCGTTCGACGACGACCTGGATCATCCTGCTCAACGGCCCCCTCTACATCGGCGTCGCCATATTCAGCCCCCTCCTCCTCAGTATCTTTGGCGACGCGTACATCTCGGCCTGGCCGGTCACCGTCACACTCTGCATCGCAGCGTTCATCGGCAATGGATCGGGCATGGTCGACGTCATGCTGAGCATGACGGGTCGCACCGGCGCGACGCTCGGGAACTCCTTGGGGGCCCTGGCTACCCAAGTGGTGCTCATCGTGGCCTTGGTCCCGACGTGGGGGGCGTTCGGCGCAGCGGTCGCATGGGGAACCAGCATCGTGGTGATCAACGCCCTGTCGGTCATCCAGCTCGCACGCTCGGACGGTATCCACCCCTTCGAGAAAGGAACGGCCTACGCGGTGCTGGCCAACGCCCTAGCGGTTGCCCTTCCCGCAGGGGTGATCGCCGTCGTCATGGGCCAAACCTGGGTGGCGTTTTGTTTCAGCGTCGTACTTTGCGCGCTGGCCTACACCGCGTTCGCCCGGCTCGTCCGAACCCAGCTGCACCTCAGCGAGCTCGCTGAAGCTCTGGGTCGGCGGCGGACGTGATCAACTCTCGGCCACTCTCCGTCGGCCGTTCACCCGAATGGCGTCACCCATTTGCCCGTTCTTCGGCCATGTCACGCACTTTCTGCGGTTCTAGGGCAACAATGATTGCCGACGGGGGTCGACGGGGGTCGACACGAGCAGGGGGGTACACGGTGCAGTCGCTCACTGACTTTTCCGGCCGTGCCCTCCTCGTCGGTTCAAGCGGGGGGCATCTAGCCCAGCTGCTGGCGCTGGCTGAGCTTTGGCCGCGGGGCCAACGCCATTGGGTCACCTTCGACACCGCCGACGCGGTGTCGCAATTAGCCTCAGAAGACGTGACCTGGGCGCATCACCCCACGACTCGCGACTTCCCCAACCTCGCCCGAAATACCCGGCTGGCGCGCAAAGTCTTGGCCGAGCAGAAGCCGGACGTCGTGGTCTCCACCGGTGCTGCCGTTGCGTACCCCTTCTTTCTGTTTGCGCGGGCTAAGGGCATCCCCACGGTGTACGTCGAGGTGTACGACCGAATCGACAGCCGCACGCTGACCGGTCGGCTCTGCCGCCCCCTCAGCACCCTCTTCTGCGTTCAATGGGAAGAGCAACAGTCCCTTGACCCTGGGTCGGTCTTCGTGGGGCCACTGCTATGAGCCGAATCCTCGTAACGGTCGGCACCGACCATCACCCGTTCCAGCGTCTTATCGACTGGGCTGACGACTTCGCCCGACGTCATCGCGAATACGACGTCTTCAGCCAGTACGGGACGGCTAGACCACCGCAGCACGGTCGGCACGCGAAGCTCCTCGACCATGCGCAGCTGCAGACCGAGATCGCCAGGGCGGACGTCGTGGTCTGCCATGGCGGGCCCGCAACCATCACTGACATCCGCCGCAGCGGCCTCATCCCCCTCTGCGTACCGCGAGACCCCATCCGCGGCGAGCACGTCGACCACCATCAGATCCAGTTCGCTGAACGGATCGCCGAGGCGGGGATTGTGACGGCCTGCCTCAACGTGTACGACCTCGAAGAGCAGGTGAAGCTGTCACTAACCATTGGCCGGGCGACCGTCGGCTTCCGCTCCGAGGTGCCCACGGGCGTCCGCAAGATCGGCGAGCTGCTAGGTGCGCTGTCGCCGAGCCGAGCCAGCTCATCTGAGCAGTCGTTGCCCATCGTCTACATCGGTGGACAGGGTCGTAGCGGCACCACTTTGCTGGAGCGAGCGCTCGGTGAGCTCCCCGGCGTCGTCAGTCTCGGTGAGACCGTTCACCTCTGGGATCGTGGACTCCGCGACGACGAACTCTGCGGTTGCACTGAACCCTTCGGCAGCTGCCCGTTCTGGCGCAGCGTCGGTGACGAAGCGTTCGGCGGCTGGGACCGCATCGATCCCGAAGGTGCGGC
>JAJAYM010000341.1 GCA_027117675.1 Actinomycetes bacterium
GGTGATGTTCGCGTGACCGCTCGCATTGATCACCTCGTCACCTCTGGCACGTTCTCGCTCGACGGCGAGACCTTTGACGTCGACAACAACGTCTGGATCATCGGCGACGACGACGAGTGCGTCGTCATCGACGCCCCGCACGACGTCGACGCAATCATGGACGTCGTCGGCGACCGTCGCGTCAAGGCGATCGTTTGCACGCACGCCCACGACGACCACGTCCGTTTCGCCCCCGAGCTCGCCGAGCGAACCGGCGCCCCGGTAATGCTGCACCCCGACGACGAAGTGGTCTGGGAGCTCACGCACCCCGACCGCTCCGCCGACGACGACCTCCTGGACGGCGACGTGATCAGCGTCGCGGGCATTCAACTGCAGGTGCACCACACACCGGGGCATGCACCCGGCGCGGTCTGCCTTTACTGTCCAGAGCTCGGCGTCCTCTTCAGCGGCGACACTCTCTTTTCTGGTGGTCCCGGCGCAACGGGACGGTCGTTCTCCGACTTCCCCACGATCGTGGAGTCGATCGACATGCTCATCAAGGAGCTACCAGCCGACACCCTGGTGCACACCGGCCACGGCGACTCGACCACGCTTGCAGCGGAGGCGTCCCATCGCCAGGAGTGGCTCGACCGCGGACACTGACGTGCAGAGGTGGCCACCGGCGCCGCCGCCTTCGCGTCCCGGCCAAGGTCGATGTCACGGTAGCGTTGCTCGCCCGTTCATCTCGTCACCGATGCAATTGCCTGGCGGGTTGGCTGGCTCTTCCATGTCGCCGAAAGTCACCGGCACCTCGTCGTAGCCAGTGACGCGGACGGAGTCACCACCATCACCGAGATCGTTGACGTAGAGAAGGCCTGCGCGACCGTCGGTGTCGTAGCCGTCGCCGGCTTGCACGTCGATCTGGCGGCAGCTCAGCAGGTCGTCGGGGCCGACCCAGGTGTACGTCACCCAGGTGGTCGCTGACACCTGTAGGGCCCGTTCGTCCTGGAGGTTCCATGCCCAGAGCCCTCCGTCGTCGACACGGCGGGCCAACGCGGTCATCACCAGCCACTGCCCGTCCGGTGACCACGTGACGTTCTCGCCGTAGCCGAAGACGTCGTTGGCGATTACCTCCTCAGAGCCGTCCGCGAGGTCGGTGATCACTGTCTGGCGGTTCAACCCGGCGGCGACATGTGTGCCGTCCGGTGACAGCCCGAAGGATCGGATGCACCCGATCCGATCGCAGCCGAAGTCCTCGATGACTGTCGACAGCGAGCCGGTCGGCACATCCAGGCGCGTGAGGTCTCCGCGAGCGTCGACGTAGAGAATCGACTGTCCGCCCGGTTCCCACTGCAGCGAACTTTCCGGTCCGTCGTCGCCTTCAAAGACGTCGCTGACTGGTTGCGCGTTCGTTCCGTCGCCGCCCATGACCCAGACCCGCTCCTGGCCGTAGCCGCAGCACTCCTCCCACGTGTCGGGCTCGCCGCGAATGAAGGCGATCCGTGTGCCGTCCGGCGACCAGGCCGGCGCGTACGACAGCTGGTCATCGGTGATGAGGCGCGAACCCTCCGGTGTCGCGACTCCGATATCGGAGACCCGGTACCCCGTCTGGACGGAGAAGGCCACCGGCGGTAGGCCATCGGGGCCTCGACTAGAGATCACGGCAGCGATCGAGACGACGACCACCCCAACCAGGATCACTGCTGCGGTCAGGTACGCCCCACGTCGACCCATCACGACTGCTCGTGCATCCATAGGCGAAGGGTATGCACGCTGCTCACCGGTCCCAGGCGACGAAACGAACTGACGCCGAACGGTGATGAACTCGTGATCGATCAGCGCTCGCTCACCCGAACGCATGGTGCGGCGCTGCGGAACGGTGGGATAGCACTGCTGGACCGAACCAGGGCCGGAGGAACCATGGGCCCACCCGAGTCGACGCCGCCGATCGATCCAGAGATTGTTGACATGGCGGAGGCCCCGCATCGCCAGGAGTCGCTCGACCGCGGACACTGAGCGGCGTCGTGCCTCGGTGGCCCCAGTTCGCCCTGATCTCGCCCACTCTGGCCAGATGATCGACAGGCGCGTACCGTCGACGCCTTGAGGTGATCCACGTGGGTGATGCACAGTCCCTTGACCGCTTCCACCGGGCGCAGGACGCATTCGGGGCGCTTGTCGAGGGGGTCGCGGACGACCAGTGGGCCGCACCAACGCCCTGCACCGCGTGGGACGTCCGGGCCTTGGTCAACCATCTCGTGAACGAGCAGCTGTGGGCGGCGCCCATGCTCAGCGGTCAGACCATCGACGAAGTCGGAGACACCCTCGACGGTGATCTGCTCGGCGCCGAGCCCGGGGCTGCGTGGCGCGAGGCTGCCACTACGGCCGATCGCGAGTTCAAACGTCCTGGGGTCCTCGATGGCACGATCAACAGCTCGATGGGGCCATCACCAGCTCGTCAATACCTCGCCGAGATGACCTTCGACCTGATCGTGCACCGTTGGGACCTCGGCGGCGCGCTCGGGCGTCCAGCGACACTTGAGGACGCTGAACTCGGCTTCGTCGAGGGCGTCGTATCCCAGATGGCGGCGATGCAGGACCAGTTGGTCGCGGCCGGCGTCTTCGCCGAACCACGCACAGTTCCTTCCGGCGCCGACCGTCAGACGGCGTTGCTCGCCGCCCTCGGCCGCTGAACTCGGGACCGGTTCACGCAGGCAGGCGTGACGACCAGCCCACCCAATCGGCTGGTGCGCGATCCTGACCCGTGGGATAGCGTGAGGGAACCGGAATCGGGGGTCGGAGGAGCCATGAAAACACCAGAGTCGACGTCGCCCGTCGATCCAGAGATCGTCGACATGGTCGACCACGTGCGCAACCGCTATGGCGCGCACGGACTGCGTCAACTAATCGCGCTCGCCACAGCTGAGGCTGAAGACACCGAGGGTGCGCTGAGCGAGCTCACCGACGCGAACTGACAGCGTCCGGCACGCGATCGACGCCTGCGCTGTGTTGACGCGGCGTCCGCGCGGCCTGAGGTGGACCCGCCGGGCGCGTCCCCCGAA
>JAJAYM010000342.1 GCA_027117675.1 Actinomycetes bacterium
AGTCGCCGGGGTTGGGCGCCTGCTCGGCGCGGCCGGCACAGAACCACGAGCTCAAGAAGATGCGTTGTCGTTCCAGCTCGAAGATCTCCGGGTCGCGGTAGTCCCGTCCTGGCGGAGTGTGGCGTTCGACGGCGGTCACGCTGGCCTCCTTAGGCGATACCTGAGGGCCAACCGTATCAGTTCACTGAATGGTCAGTCAGTGAATCGCCGGTCGGGACGGCACTCGCACCCCTGGCTAGAGTCCACTCATGAGCCCACCTGCCACCCTCCCTTACGGAAGTTGGCCATCGCCGATCAGCGCGTCGGACGTGGCCAGCGGCACGCTCTCACTGGAGTTCCCCGGCATCGTGGAAAGCCCAGACTCCCCAGAACCGGAGATCTGGTGGCTTGAGGGACGCCCGCAAGAGGGTGGACGCTTCGCACTGGTCAGGCGGAAGCCCGATGGCGCCGTCACCGATGTGCTTGGGCCGGAGTGGAGCGTGCGCAGCCGCATCATCGAGTACGGCGCCCACCCTTGGACCCGCGTCCTGGGCGGTACAGCCTTCTGCTTCTGGGACGACCAACGCCTCTACCTGCTCGCTGACGGCGACACCGACCCGCGACCCCTCACGACCGCGCCAACCGACGACACCACCCACATGTTCGGAGAACCGCGCCCCGGCCCTCCAGGAACTTTGATAGCGGTACGCGAGACCCGTACCAGCGAGTCGGTGAGTCGGTCGCTGGTGACGGTCCCGCTCGACGGGTCGGCGTCCGAGAACGACGGCAACGTGACCGTCGTCAACGACCAGCACCACTTCTATGCGCATCCGCGCCTGTCCCCCGACGGCTCCCGCGTCTCGTACATCGCGTGGGACCACCCGCAGCTGCCGTGGGACGGCACTGTCGCCGCTGTTGTCGACCTTGGCACAGAGCTGCCAGCAATCGAACGCGTCCTGCTGGGCTCGACGAGTGAGTCGGTGATGCAGCCCGAGTGGGTTGACGACGAACACCTCTACCTCATCAGCGACCGCAGCGGATGGTGGAACCTCTACCGACTCGGGCTTGTCGACGGCGCGCTCGTTCCGTTGGCTCCGCGCGACGAAGAGTTCGCCAGCCCACTCTGGCTGCTCGGCCTCACTACGTATGGAGTCTTGGCGGACGGCCGACTCGCCGTCACCCATGGGTGCGGCCATGAGCGGCTCTCCCTCCTCGACCCGGCCACCGGGTCGCTGGTGTCCAGCGGCCTGCCCCATACCTGGGATACCTACGTCATGACGGCCGGCAATACGGTGGTCTCCGTCGTCCGCTCTGACACGTTTCCTTGGTCAGTGGCCACCGTCAAGGTTGCTGCCCACGTCGGCGATGACAGCAAGAACGGCCTCCCCCTGGACATCGTCCGCCGCTCCGCAGAGGCCCTTGCCGACGCCGCCTACCTGCCGACGGCGGTACCACGAACGTTCTCCGGCGTCGGTGGGCGTGCCATCCATGCGTTTGCCTACTATCCGAAAAACCCCGACGCGGTGGCCCCAAAAGGCGAGCTCCCGCCGTTCGTCGTTCATGTGCACGGCGGGCCAACCTCGCACGCAGTCCCCGGCGTCAGCCTTGAACGGGCGTACTTCACCAGCCGCGGTATCGGCATCATCGACGTCAACTATGGCGGCTCGTCCGGCTACGGCCGCGAGTACCGCAACCGTCTGCGCGGACAGTGGGGCGTTGTTGACGTCGAAGACTCGGTCGCTGCTGCCGAGTCGCTGGCGGCAGCAGGAGAGGCTGACCCCACCCGCCTCGGCATTCGTGGAGGCTCGGCCGGCGGCTGGACGACAGTCGCCGCGCTCGTGCAGACCGACAGCTTCGCCGCCGGCACCGCCTACTACCCCGTCACCGACCTGCTGCCGTTCGCTGAGGACACCCACGACTTCGAGTCGCGGTATCTCGACGGGTTGATAGGGCCACTTCCGGAGGCTCGCGACCTCTACGCCGAGCGCTCGCCGTTGACACACCTTCACGAGCTGCGAACGCCGATCCTGCTACTGCAGGGCGATGACGACCAGGTGGTTCCGCCGTCGCAGCCTCAGGCCGTGGCCGATGCACTCGCCGGCACCGGCGTCCCCCATGCGTATCTGCTCTTCGAAGGCGAGCAGCACGGCTTCCGCAAGGCGGAGTCGAACATCACGGCGCTGGAGTCTGAGCTCTCCTTCTACGGCCAGATCTTCGGCTTCACACCGCCCGACGTTCCGCACCAGCCGCTGGAGCACTGAATCGACGAAACGGTTTCGCGTTTCCGCTCACCAGCGGACCCCTGACCCTCTACTCTTCCGGGGACCCATTTAGTCACCACAACCAGAGGACCCCATGAGACGTACTGCCGCCTCCACGTCGGTGGTCCTGACGGGGTTGCGTCGCTCAACGCTCGAGGGGAGGACTTCTCGTTCAGCGTGGTCCCTGATGGTGATGGCTACTACTTGGTGGGCGGAACGAAGCAAGGGCAGAAAGCAGACTGCGCATTCCTGGTGGCCCGCTACGACAACGCTGGGCGCCTCGACAGCGCCTTTGCCAAGGGTGGAGTCAAGACACTTACCGTGGGTAACGCCTCCTACGCCACTGGCGCAACGGTCGCACCCGACGGCGACCTCCTGGTCTCCGGTTGGAGCGTTGGGCGCAAGGCTGAAGCATCAGTCGTAGCGCTCCACCCCAACGGCGCGCTCGACCGGTCCTTTGGTCGCAACGGAGTCGTCCGCATACCCACCTCGGGAGTGGTGCGCACCCCACAGGTCGAGGCGGAGCCGGACGGGTCCGTCTGGCTGGCGTGGTCGGTGATCTCCAACTCGGACACCTACCGCGGCAACTACCAGGTAGGTCACCTTCGCCCGAACGGTGGTCGCGACTCGACCTTCGGAAACCGCGGGGTCCGCACCTTCAACATCAACGACGTCGACGCGATTTCCGAGACGGCCGTGGACGCGGTGGGCCGCCTCTTCGTCACCGGGTGGAGTTCGCCGTCGCTGAAGCAGAGCGGCGCGGCCGCTGTGGTCTCGGTCGACGACGGGAAGCGCACGTATCAGCGCACGATTAATCCGTGGGGCAACCGGGGCACGTACGTCATCAGTTCCGACGTCGATCCCGACGGCTCCCTGGTCGTCGGCATGACGCCCTACTCGTCTCCCGGTTGGGGGGCCATGCGCCTAAAGGGTGACCTCCGCCTCGATAGGTCCTATGGCCGAGACGGCGTCGCCAAGCACGATTGTCGCTGCTTCTCCAGTACCGGCACCTTCACCCCAGACGGGCTCGTTCTCATCGGCGGCAACTTGGCCCGAGACAATCGCACCGTCCTGGCCCACTTCACCGAGAACGGCCGATGGGACGCCAAGGCTGCGAGGTTCGGGCCGTGGCAAGCCATCGACGGTTGGGAGCTCTGGGAGTCAGCAGCCGTCGACGGGTCTGGACGCCTCCTCATCGCCGGATCGGGTCAGAACCGAACGAGGGACGCCTTGATCGCCCGGCTTAGGCTCTCCTAGCCGCCCGATGCCGCCAGCTGCTCGCGAACCACGGTGTAGGCCAGACCTGGGCTGTAACCCTTGCGGGCCAGCATGCTGACCAACCGCCGGGTCGCCGTCTCGGCGTTGACGCCGCGCATCGACCGAAGCTTCTTGTCGACCAACGCGGCGGCAGCCACCCGCTCGGCGTCAGGATCGACACACTCGATCAGCACCGCGTCAATGATCTCGGCGTCGATACCCTTCTCACGCAGCTCACGCCGGAGCGCAGACCCGGCCAGCCCGCGTGACCGCTGACGCGACTCGACCCAGCTCCGAGCGAAGACGGCGTCGTCGATGTACCCGAGTTCGGTGAACCGATCGAGCGCAGCCTCGGCCGCGCTCTCGGGAACCGCTCGCCGCGCCAGCACCTGAGCGAGCTGGTGCCGGCTCTTCGCGCTGACGCTGAGTTGCTGCATCACGATCCGCTTGGCCGACTCCACCGGATCTGCTTCCGGTTCGCGACCTTCGGGATCGGCGAGTGCCTCGGAGTCAGGCGAACGCTCGCGGGCAGCGCGGGCTCCCTTTGCAGCGAAAGCCACGGCTAGGCGTCGACAGGGGCCGGCTCGGTGAGGTCGACATCGGCCGCCTCTGCGTTCAACTGTGGGCCTACCCCTAGCTTCTCCTTGATCTTCTTCTCGATCTCGTTGGCGAGGTCGGGGTTGTCGATCAGGAAGTTGCGGGAGTTCTCCTTGCCCTGGCCGAGCTGGTCACCTTCGTAGGTGTACCAAGCACCGGACTTGCGCACGACGCCTTGCTCGACCCCGCGGGCGAGCAGAGAACCCTCCCGAGAGATGCCGTGACCATAGAGGATGTCGAACTCCGCCTGCTTGAAGGGCGGAGCCATCTTGTTCTTGACGAC
>JAJAYM010000343.1 GCA_027117675.1 Actinomycetes bacterium
GAACAGGCCACGACACCCCGACCCTGCATTTGCTGCTGGTACACATGGCGACCGAAACCCATCGACACGCCGGCCATGCTGACCTCGTCCGCGAGCTCATCGACGGATCGGCCGGGCATCGGGACGGGAACAGCAACCTACCCAACGTCGACCGGATGTGGTGGTCGAGCTACCACGACCGCGTCGAGGCCGCTGCCCAGGAGTTCCGCAGCCCTTGAGCGGGGAGCCCACTCAAGGGGCGAGCCGCTCGATCGTCCAGGACGTGCCGGACCGCCGGTATCGCACTCGATCGTGCAGCCGGTTGGGACGCCCCTGCCAGAACTCCACGTCATCGGGGACCAACCGGTACCCACCCCAGAAGTCCGGGACAGGTACCTCGGCGTCATCGGGATACTGCTCACTCAGCTCGGCATACCGTGCAACGAGCAGCTCGCGGGACGCGATCACCTCGCTCTGCCGTGAGGTCAGAGCGCCGAGCTGACTGCCGTGCGGTCGAGATCGGAAGTACTCAGCTGTCTCCGCGGCGCTGACCTTGACGACCACGCCGGTCACGACCACCTGTCGCTCGAGATCGATCCAGGGGAAACAGAGCGAGGCCTGCGGGTTCGCGTGCAGGTGTCTGCCCTTGGTCGACCCATAGTTGGTGAAGAAGGTGAACCCGTCCGCATTGGCCGCCTTCAGCAGCACCGTCCTGGCCCTGGGCCGCCCTGTGCCGTCAGCAGTAGCCAGCACCATGGCGTTCGGCTCGGTGAGCCCTGCAGCGACGGCGTCCGCAAGCCACCGGAGAAACTGAGGAACGGGCTCGGGGTCGACGTCGGCGACGTCGAGGCCCGCGAGCTCGTAGCTGCGGCGCAGTGCAGCGAGCGCGGCAGGGTCCATAGACCCATTCTGGCGCCTTAAGTACGGACCCGGCACACCGTCCGCCGCAGAGTCGGGTTAGATAGCGGGAAGCAGAGACCCTGCCCACCCAGACCCACCGCGTCGAACCCATCGCGTTGAGGAGTGCCCCACCATGGCGAACTCGGACTTCGTACCCGGTCTCGAAGGCGTAATCGCCTTCGAGACCCAGATCGCCGAGCCCGACAAAGAGGGCAGCGCGCTGCGCTACCGCGGCGTCGACATCGAAGACCTTGTTGGACGCGTGACGTTCGGTAACGTGTGGGGTCTGCTGGTCGACAACGAGTTCAACCCAGGTCTACCCCCCGCAGAACCCTTCCCGCTGCCGGTGCACTCAGGTGATGTCCGAGTGGACGTGCAGAGCGCGCTCGCCATGCTATCTCCGTCATGGGGGCTGCGTCCGCTCCTCGACATCGACCACGACCAGACCCGCGACGATCTCGCAAGGGCCAGCGTCATGGCACTTTCCTACGTCGCACAGTCGGCACGCGGCCTGGGTCTTCCGATGGTTCCGCAGCGCGAGATCGACAAGTCCACCAGCGTTGTCGAGCGGTTCATGGTCCGCTGGCGCGGCGAGCCCGATCCCAAGCATGTCAAGGCCGTAGACGCCTACTTCGTCAGCGCCGCCGAGCACGGAATGAACGCGTCGACGTTCACAGCGCGGGTGATCGCTTCGACGGGCGCCGACGTTGCCGCTTCGCTCTCTGGCGCCGTCGGCGCTATGTCAGGTCCGCTGCACGGTGGCGCACCGTCGCGCGTCCTGCACATGCTCGAGGAAGTCGAGCGCACCGGTGACGCTGAGGGCTTCGTGCGCAATATCCTTGACACCAAGCAGCGGCTGATGGGATTCGGGCACCGCGTCTACCGCGCCGAAGACCCGCGGGCCCGCGTCCTGCGACGTACCGCACGCGACCTTGGTGCGCCCCGCTACGAGGTCGCCGAAGTGCTCGAACGCGCAGCGCTGAAGATCCTTGCTGAACGCAGGCCCGACCGGGTCATCGCTACCAACGTCGAGTTCTGGTCAGCCGTGGTGCTCGACTACGCCGAGGTTCCCGCGCATATGTTCACCCCGATGTTCACGTGTGCGCGCACCGCCGGCTGGTGCGCGCACATCCTGGAGCAGAAGGAGACTGGACGCCTCATCCGTCCGTCGGCCCGGTATGTGGGGCCTGCTCCGCGCAAGCCCGAGGCAGTCGAGGGGTGGGACCGCGAGGTCAAGCCCTCCTACGCCATCTGACGCCATCTGACGCCGCCCATCCCCAACACAGCGTTGAGCTTGGTGACGCCACAGCCGCGGCGGAAGCTGGGTCGTCACACGTTGCGAGAGGTTTCACGCTGCGGACAGATGTTTCACGCTGCGGAAAGGTGGGGCTCCCCCACGACTGATCCGATCGTTGGCCTCGTAGGCTGGATCCATGGCTGCAACCGTGACGATCCCAGACTCCCTCAAGCCCTCTGACGGACGCTTCGGCGCAGGCCCGAGCAAGGTCCGCCGGGAACAAGCCGCTGCTGTTGCTGAACGGTGGCAGCTGCTCTTGGGCACCTCGCACCGTCAGACGACGGTCAAGGACGAGGTAGGACGCCTCCGCCGCGGTGTCGCTGAGCTCTTCGTACTGCCAGACGGCTACGAGGTCGTCCTGGGCAACGGCGGGGCGACGGCCTTCTGGGAGGTGGCAACCTTCGGCTTGGTCCGCGAACGCAGCCAGCACCTGTCGTTCGGTGAGTTCGGGTCCAAGTTCGTCACCTCGGTCAAGAAGGCACCACACCTCGGTGAGCCGGACGTCATCACGAGCGATCCCGGCGACGCGCCGGCATTCAGCCCCAAGGCCGGCATCGACGTCTACGCGGCGCCGCAAAACGAGACGTCGACTGGCGTGGCCATTCCGGTGAAGCGGGTCACCGGAGACGCCGGTGCCCTGACAGTGATCGATGCCACCTCCGCGGCCGGCGGAC
>JAJAYM010000344.1 GCA_027117675.1 Actinomycetes bacterium
AAGAGGCTGTTCGAGTTACCTCGGTCGAGTTGGGACGACTACGATAAGTTGCTGCTCTCGGAGGGTGGAGGGGTCTACCCGCGTACCCTCAAGTCCGTGCCCCTTACACCGCAAGTCGCTCACGCCCTGGGTCTCCCCCAGGACACGGGAGCGCTGACTCCGCAAGAGCTGATGCGGGCCGTACTTCGTGCCCCCGTCGACCTCCTCTGGAACGGCGGAATCGGCACCTACGTGAAGTCTGTGCCGGAGTCCAGCTCCGACGCTGGGGACAAGGCCAACGACTCCATCCGCATCAACGGCGCAGACCTCCGGGTCAGGGTGGTCGGTGAGGGAGGAAATCTAGGGTTCACCCAGCTCGGCCGAATCGAGGCCTCGCGTGCCGGTGTGCTCATCAATACCGACGCGATCGACAACTCAGCGGGCGTGGACACGTCCGATCATGAGGTCAACATCAAGATCCTCCTCGACTCCGTTGTCCGCTCTGGTGACCTGACGCAAAAGCAGCGCAATAAGTTGTTGGCGCAGATGACCGACGACGTCGCAGCCCATGTGCTCGACCACAACTACGAACAGAACGTGCTGTTGAGCAACGCACGTGCGCAAAGCCACTCGATGCTCCCTGTCCACAAGCGATTCGTTCGCTGGCTTGAGGAGCGAGGCGAGCTGGACCGAACTCTTGAGTTTCTACCGTCAGATGCCGAGATCGACCGGCTAGACGCACTTGGAGGGGGGCTCAGCTCCCCGGAGTTCTCGGTTCTTGTGGCGTATTCGAAGATGGTGCTCGCCGACGATCTGCTCGACAGCCAGCTGCCCGATGAGCCGTACTACCAACGCGTGCTCGAGTCGTACTTTCCATCGGAGATCAGCTCGCAGTATTCGGACCGTCTCGCGTCCCATCCATTGCGGCGCGAGATCATCACGACCGTTGTCGTCAACCAGATCATCAACCGTGGCGGGATCACGTTTGTCTTCCGCACGATGGAGGAGACTGGGGCAACACCGGTCGAGATCGCGAGAGCCCACACGGTGGTTCGCGAGGTGTTCGGACTTGACGACTTCTGGTCTCGGGTGGCAGAGCTAGACAACCGGGTGCCCGTGCGTGCACAGTCCGGGCTCTACCTAGAGAGCCGCAGACTGCTTGACAGAGCGTCTCGTTGGCTGTTGCAGAGCCGCCGTTCGCTGCTTGAGGTGGAGGCCGAGATTGAGCACTTCTCGCAGGTAAAGGGTCTGATCACCGAGATCCCGCAGATGCTCAGAGGAGCGGAGCGGGAGCGGTTGTTAAGTCGCGTGGCCGAGTACACGGCGCAAGGCGTACCCGACGAGCTGGCGCTGGTGACTGCCGCCCATCTCGATGCCTTCTCGCTACTCGATATCGTCGAACTGGCCAACGGCACGGGGCAGGAGGCAGACGACGTTGGGTTCGTCTACTTCGCATTGTCAGATCGCTTCGAGGTCGACAAGATGCTGAACCGAATCACCGAGCTGCCCCGAGACGAGCGCTGGCACGCGCTGGCGCGCATGGCGCTGCGCTACGACCTCTACAGCGCGCTCGCGGGTTTGACCTCGAATGTACTGACGCTGACGCCAGAAGGGGGCAGCCCCGAAGAGCGGATCACCGACTGGGAGAACGCCAACGCTGAAGGCCTAGCACGTGCTCGTACGACACTGCACGAGATCGCGTCAAGTGACAGCTTTGACCTCGCCACGCTGTCGGTGGCTCTTCGAGTCGTGCGCACACTGGTCTCCGCGGCGGGTAGCCGTGCCTGAGGTGGCTTACGACGTCGAGCGGGTGCGCGCGCTCTACCCCGCGCTCGAAGGACCCCGCGTCTGGCTCGACGGCGCTGCCGGCACGCAGTCACCGTTATCGGTCATCGAGGCGATCGCTGACACGTATCGCACGGGTACGAGCAACGGTGGGGGAACGTTCGCCAGCTCGAGAGCCGCAGACGAGATCAGCGACGCTGCTCGATCTGCGGTGGCTGACTTGGTCGGGGCTTCTGACCCAAGCGGGGTGGTCCTCGGACCGAACATGACCACCTTGACCTATCGCTTTGCACAAGCCCTGGCCCACGGGTGGCAGGTGGGCGACAACGTCGTTGTTTCCGAGCTCGACCATGACGCGAACGTCCGCCCGTGGGTGCAGTGGGCGGAGGCGTCGGGCGTCGAGGTGAGATGGGCGCGGGTCGATGTCGATACCGGTGAGCTTCCGGCCCAGCAGTATGCCGAACTCATAGACGAACGAACACGTGTGGTGGCAGTGACCGGCGCCAGCAACGTCCTCGGGACGCGACCCGATGTGCGGGCCATCACCGATGCCGCCCATAACGTCGGAGCGCTCGCCTATGTCGACGGTGTCCATAGCACCGCCCACGGGGTCGTCGATGTCGCAGAGCTCGGATCAGACTTCTATGTCACCAGCGCATACAAGTGGGATGGCCCGCACGTCGGCGCCTTGATTGCCGATCCCGTCCTGCTCGAGCAGCTCACGCCGTTCAAACTGGCCTCGTCATCTGAGAATGTTCCAGATCGCTTTGAATGGGGAACGCCGTCCTACGCCAACTTCGCGGGGGTCGTTGCCGCGGTCGACCACCTCGCAGCCCTTGTTACCGGCGCCACCGGGTCGCGACGTGAAGGTCTTGTTGCGTCGCTTACGGCGGGGCACGAGCATGAGTCGGTGCTACTCGATCGGATGCTGACCGCACTGGTTGCTGACGAGCGGATCACGCTTTACGGCCGGCCCAAAAACCGAACGGCTACCGTTTTCTTCCGCGTCGCGGGCGAGACTCCGGAGCAAACAACTCATCGCCTAGCCGACGCCGACATCAATGCATGGCATGGCCACAAC
>JAJAYM010000345.1 GCA_027117675.1 Actinomycetes bacterium
AAGCGGTGTTCGGACTTCTCGACGGCTCCCACCAGGGCGGCCGCGTCCGACAGAGCGACCTAGCCAAGCTTAATCATGCTCTAGGTCAAAGCATCGGACACCGGGTTCTCGCAGCGGCCGAACGCGGTGGCGTGCGCGAGGAGTGGCGTTCGTCCGATGCGCTGACACAAGTGCTCTGGCCTGTGGCGATTGACGCGTGGGACCTGCTGACCGAACCTGAACTGACGTTGATTCGGCAATGCCCGCTCGACGCCGGTGGATGCGGCTGGCTTTTCCTCGACACCAGTCGAGCTGGCAACCGGCGGTGGTGTGACATGCGGATGTGCGGAAACCGCGCCAAGGTCCGGGCCCATTACTCACGCACAGCCCGCGGCTAGCCCCGTCGTCCACAGGTTGATTGCCGGGCATCGCAGCTGGCGCTTCCTGCGGGCACGCTGGCGCCTTCCGACCTCGAGGAGGCAGCAGTGAACGAGATCTTTGTGACGGTGAACGGCACCGTCGGTACCGACGTCCAGCTGACATCAGGTGAGCGCAGCACTCGTGCTCGATTCCGCCTGGCGACTGCTGAGCGATACCTGGACAGGGAAGCGAACAAGTGGGTGGAGCGCGACACCATCTGGCTTGACGTCATCTGCTTCAGGAAGCTGGCCGACCACGTTGCCGAATCGGTCATCAAAGGGCAGCCGGTGATCGTGCGCGGCCGGCTGCGCGTCTCGCGTTGGGAGAGCGACAATGGCCCCCGAGAGACTCTTGAGGTGCTGGCCACTTCGGTCGGTCACGATCTGGCCATGGGGCAGGCGTCTTTCGCGCGTCCGCCACGAACGAATCGGGAACCGAGCCAGACACCAGCGCCAGCCCCGACGCCGACTCCCGACTGGGCGCCGGATGAACCGGTCCCCGACGCCGCCTGACGGGTCGGACCCTGCCGCCGGGGTCATGCCGATATTATGGCGCAGTGTTTACGGCAAACGCCTCGGTTTTGGGGTGCTGATGTACCCCGCGTACGCTTGCCGGTCGGCGGTGTTGACGTCCTCGACCACCGATTCTTGAGGTGGCGCGGCTGACTATGGAGAGTGACTCGGTGTTCCCCAGCCTCACAGTGGTGCAGGCTCGATCCCATGGCTGAGTTCATCTACACCATGTCCAAGGCGCGCAAAGCGCATGGCGACAAGGTGATCCTCGACAACGTCACGCTGGCGTTCTACCCGGGGGCCAAGATCGGTGTCGTTGGGCCGAACGGCGCCGGCAAGTCCAGCGTGCTCAAGATCATGGCCGGCTTGGACCAGCCTTCCAACGGCGAAGCGATGCTCAGCCCTGGGTACACCGTAGGCATTCTGCTGCAGGAGCCAGCGCTGGACGAGACCAAGAACGTGCTCGAGAACGTGGAAGAGGGTGTCGCGGAGACCAAGGGGATGCTTGACCGGTTCAACGAGATCTCGAGCCTGATGGCCGAGCCCGATGCCGACTTCGACACGCTGCTGGCCGAGATGGGAACGCTGCAGGAGCAGCTCGACCACCGCAACGCCTGGGACCTCGACTCGCAACTTGAGCAGGCGATGGATGCGCTGCGCTGCCCCGCTCCGGACGCCGACGTGTCCGTGTTGTCCGGAGGTGAGCGACGCCGGGTCGCGCTGTGCAAGCTGTTGCTGCAGCAGCCAGATCTGCTGCTGCTGGACGAGCCGACGAACCACCTCGACGCTGAGAGCGTGTTGTGGCTCGAGCAGCACCTGGAGAAGTACCCGGGCACCGTCGTCGCGGTGACTCACGACCGGTACTTTCTCGACAATGTCGCCCAGTGGATTCTGGAGCTCGCCCGGGGTCGCGCCTACCCGTACGAGGGCAACTACTCCACCTACCTCGAGGCGAAGGCGGCCCGTCTGAAGGTCGAGGGCCAGAAGGACGCGAAGCGCAAGAAGCGCCTGACCGACGAGTTGGAGTGGGTGCGGTCGAACGCCAAGGCGCGGCAGACCAAGAGTAAGGCGCGCCTCGATCGGTATGAGGAAATGGCGGCTGAGGCCGATAAGCACCGCAAGCTCGACTTCGAGGAGATCCAGATTCCGCCAGGTCCCCGACTTGGCGGCACCGTGATCGAGGCTGTGAAACTGACGAAGGGGTTCGACGACCGTCTGCTGATGAGCGACCTTTCGTTCTCGCTTCCTCGCAACGGCATCATCGGAGTGATCGGCCCCAACGGTGTCGGCAAGACGACGCTGTTCAAGATGATCGTTGGTGACGAGAAGCCAGACAGTGGTGAGATCACGGTCGGCGAGACCGTGAAGATCTCCTACGTCGACCAGGGCCGCGAGGGCCTCGACGGTGACAAGACGCTGTTCGAGGTTGTCTCCGATGGACTCGACTGGATCAAAGTGGGCAACGTCGAGATGCCATCTCGCGCCTATGTCGCCGCTTTCGGCTTCAAGGGCCCCGATCAGCAAAAACCCGCGAAGGTGCTGTCCGGCGGCGAACGCAACCGCCTCAACCTCGCGCTTACCCTCAAACAAGGCGGCAATGTTTTGCTGTTGGACGAGCCGACCAACGACCTCGACGTCGAGACGCTCAGCAGCCTCGAAGATGCGCTGCTGGAGTTTCCTGGTTGTGCGGTCATCACGTCTCACGACCGGTGGTTCCTCGACCGCGTCGCCACCCACATCCTGGCGTACGAAGGTGACTCCCAGTGGTTCTGGTTCGAAGGAAACTTCGACTCGTACGAGAAGAACAAGGTCGAGCGACTCGGCGCTGATGCCGCACGCCCGCACCGCGCCACGTATCGCAAGCTCACCCGCGGCTGAGCGCGCCGTCCATGGCCAGACATCGGTTTCGCTGCTCGTTGCGGTGGTCTGACATGGATGCCTACGGGCACATCAACAACACCACCTTCTTCACCTACTTAGAAGAGGCGCGCGTCGATCTGCTGTTCGTCAATGCAGGAAGCGCCGTTGCCCGCGAGCGACTGTCGTCCGGCGTCGTCGTCGCGCGTCATGAGATCGACTACAAGGCGCCGTTGGTCTTTCGGCCTGAGCCTGTTGTGATCGATGTCTGGGTCTCGCGGTTGGGAAACTCATCGTTCGAGCTTCGCTACGAAATTCTTGACGACGACGGACCGGTGTACGCAGAAGCCGCAACGGTTCTGGTGCCCTTCGACATCGAGGCTGGGCGGCCCCGTCGCGGCTCGGACGAAGAGCGGGCGGCGCTCGAGCCCTTCCTGGAACCCTCGTGACGAGCCTCGAGATCGCCGGAGTCGCTGAGCAACAGGGGCTCGAGCAGTACCTCGAACGTCTCGTTGGGCTCGACAACCGGGCGGCTGTCCGCCTTCAAGCCGGTGGGTCAGTCGTCGGCGTGTGGAGCGGGCCTCCGTTCGAGGTCGTCGCGTTGCGGCCAGTGGCGCTCACTACACCCGCCCACGTAGATGTCACCGTGTCGGCGCAGCGACTGCTCGAACGGACCCGGGAGGCATCAACGGTCGAGGTGCCGCCCGCGGTCAGCGGGCCGAGCTGGGTGGGGCTGTTGCCGCCACGCAGCGGGTGGGAGGAGCGGATGCGCGGCGACGTCGCGAATGTCCGCTCGGCGGTCGACACCGCAAAACTCTTCTTTCGTGAGCGGGCCGATGGCGTCACTGATCGGACGACCCTCGAGCAGATTGCTCAAGACGTATGGGAGCGAACCTGCCTCGGTGAGGTCCCGGTTCGCTCCGCACACGCCGCTGAGTCACTGGGTCTGATGGGCCCCGGTGACGGGGCGGCTGTCGCCTACGCAACCGACACCTGGACGCGTCTGACGGTGCCTGGTGGGAGTGTCTCCAGCCGCCGAGGCCTGCTCCCATCGGTCTCGGTCTTCGTGCTGCTCTGAACGCTCGTGAGGGACGGGTAGCCCACATGCACGAGCCCAAACGGGTGACCCGAAGATCGTTTCGTCAAGACCTGACCTGCCAGGGGACGAAACCCCGGTATGACCACGCTTACCAGGCGCCGACTCTTCGGTCTCGCAGCCGCTGGAGCAGGCGGGCTCGCTGTCACCTCGGTGACCGGATCCACTGCGGTGGCGGCTGAGGCGGGCAGCGGAGCGGACTTCGTCCCAGCCGATCTGAACCTGCATCTGCTCCGTCGAGCCACCTTCGGGC
>JAJAYM010000346.1 GCA_027117675.1 Actinomycetes bacterium
CGAGGTCAACGCGGCGCTGAACGCACTGCGTCGCCTCGGTGTCACCGCATCGCTGGACGACTTTGGTACCGGCTATTCGTCGATGATGCTGCTCAAGAAGCTGCCCATTGCTGAGATCAAGACTCGACCGGTCCTTTGTGTCCCGGCTCACTGCCGATCCCGGCGACGTCACGATCGTCGCATCGATCGTCGACTTAGCCCACGGACTTGGGATGCGGGCGGTTGCCGAGGGGGTTGAGTCAGAAGAGGTCTGGGATATGTTGCAGGGGCTTGGCTGCGATGTCGTCCAGGGGTGGTACGTCAGCCGTCCGCTGGACGCCGAGAACGCGACCGCGTGGCTGCTGCGTCATCCTTCGCAACAACGCGCACTGCGGGTCCTCCGTGGAGGTGCCGAAGGGGCCGGCGGCTCGGCCTGACGTCATCCGTAGGATGGCCGGTGCATGTTTCCCACCCCGCACGACCACCGACGGCCGGAGTCCCATGCCTGCGCTCGACCGAGATGACGTTGCGCATCTGGCGCGGCTGTCTCGCCTGCAGTTGTCCGACGCTGAGCTCGACCACTTCGGCGAGCAGCTCGACGTGATCTTGAGCGCTGTCGCCAGGGTTGCCGAAGTCGCTGCTGATGACGTCCCTCCGACGACGCACGCCGTTCCCGTGGTAAATGTCACGCGCCCTGATGTCATCGTCGCGTGCCTGCCTCGCGAGGACGTACTCGCCGGGGCACCTGCCGCTGAGGATGACCGGTTCCGCGTGCCGCGCATCCTTGATGAGGAGGAGCAGTGAGTGACCTGACGCTCCTCGGCGCCGCCGAGACTGCGGCTGTCGTGGCAGGCGGGGATGTCTCGGCGCGCGAGGTTGCAACCGCACACCTGGACAGGATCGAGCAGACGGACGAGGTGGTGCACGCCTTCCTGCACGTCGATCGCGATCTCACGCTGACGCAAGCCGACGCCGTGGACCAGGCACGCGCTGACGGGTCGCCACTGGGCCCCTTGGCCGGGGTGCCGCTGGCACTCAAGGACGTCTTCACGATGAAGGGTGCGCCCACTACCTGTGGATCTAAGATCCTCCAAGGGTGGCGGCCACCTTACGACGCCACGGTAGTCGAGCGGCTCTCCGCTGGCGGCGTTGTCGTCCTCGGCAAGACGAACATGGACGAGTTCGCCATGGGTTCGTCGACAGAGAACTCCGCATACGGCGTCACCCGTAATCCCTGGAACCTCAGCCGGATCCCCGGCGGATCCTCCGGTGGGTCGAGCGCAGCCGTCGCGGCGCGTCAGGCACCACTGGCGATCGGCACCGACACCGGCGGGTCCATCCGACAACCGGCCGCGGTGACCGGCATCGTCGGAGTGAAGCCGACCTATGGCGGCGTCTCGCGGTACGGACTCGTTGCCTTCTCGTCATCGCTTGACCAGGGCGGACCACTGGCCCGATCTGTCCTCGATGCCGCTCTGCTCCACGAGGTCATGGCCGGTCACGATCCCAAAGACGCGACCTCGATCAATGCGCCGGTCCCTCCGGTGGTGGCTGCTGCCCGCGGCGAGCTCGGTGGCGTGGAGGGAATGAAGGTTGGGGTTGTCTCTCAACTACAGGGCGAGGGCTACCAGCCTGGAGTGCAGGCGAGGTTCGACGAGACGGTCGCGCTCCTCACTTCCCTGGGCGCCGAGGTGGTTGAGGTGTCGTGTCCTTCCTTTGAGTACGCGCTGCCGGCCTACTACCTCATTTCGCCGAGCGAGTGCTCGAGTAACCTCGCGCGTTTCGATGGGATGCGTTACGGCCTCCGGGACGGTGACAACGGTGAGAACGGCGTCGAGCAAGTGATGGCCATCACACGCGCCACCGGCTTCGGCCCCGAGGTCAAGCGCCGCATCATGCTCGGCACGTATGCGCTGTCGGCTGGCTATTACGACGCGTACTACGGACAGGCGCAAAAGGTCCGCACGCTTATTCGGCGCGACTTCGAGGCGGCGTATGCGAAAGTCGACGTACTTGTTTCGCCGACAACGCCAACCGTGGCGTTCCCGATCGGCGAGCGGGCCGACGACCCGATTGCGATGTACAAGGCAGACCTCGCAACGCTTCCCTCCAGTCTTTACGGGGGACCAGCAATGAGCCTCCCCGCCGGGCTCGGCGATGACAATCTTCCGGTCGGCGTCCAGCTGATGGCTGCCGTCCAGCGCGACGAGCAGGTGTACCGAGTGGGGGCAGCGCTCGAGACGGCACTGGAAGAGCGCTGGGGCGGACCGCTGCTCGACCAGATCCCCGAGCTTGTGCTGGGAGCCTCCACATGACGGCAACGACGAGTGAGCCTCTGCTGACTTTTGAGGATGCGATCGCCACCTTCGATCCGGTGATGGGCTTCGAGGTGCATGTCGAGCTGAACACGCTGACCAAGATGTTCTGTGGTTGCCCGACTGAGTTTGGTGCGCCACCGAACACTCAGGTGTGCCCGGTGTGCCTCGGACTTCCCGGCGCGCTGCCGGTCGTCAACGAGAAGGCCGTGGAGTCCGCGATTCGGATCGGGCTGGCCTTAGGCTGCTCGATCGCAGAGTGGTCGCGGTTCGCGCGCAAGAACTACTTCTATCCCGATATGCCGAAAGACTTCCAAACGTCGCAGTATGACGAGCCAATCGCCGTCAACGGTGCTCTTGCGATCGTGGTTCCGACCGAGGACGGTCCGAGGCCGGTCACGGTGGGCATCGAGCGGGCGCATATGGAAGAGGACACCGGGAAGATCTTGCACGTTGGTGGTGCGACTGGTCGTATCCACGGTGCCGATTACTCGTTGATCGACTACAACAGGGCTGGCGTGCCGCTGATCGAGATCGTTACCAAGCCGATCGAGGTAGAACCAGCCCTCGCGCCAGCCGTTGCCAGGGCTTACGTCACCGAGCTGCGCGAGCTGATTGTTGCCCTCGGGGTTTCCGACGCACACATGCATCAAGGCTCGATGCGCGTGGACGCCAACGTGTCACTCAAGCCGCGCGGTCGCGTCGAACTCGGAACCCGCACCGAGACCAAGAACGTCAACTCGATCCGCTCGGTGGAGCGGGCCGTGCGGTTTGAGATCCAGCGGCAGGCAGCGGTGCTGCAGGCCGGGGAAACGATCATCCAGGAGACACGTCACTTTCACGAGAGCGACGGCTCCACCACATCGGGCCGCATCAAGGAGGAGGCCGAGGACTACCGCTACTTCCCCGAGCCAGACCTCACGCCAATCGTGCCGGAATCGGCCTGGATCGAAAGGCTGCGTGCGACGTTGCCGGAGCCGCCGCTGAAGCGCCGCGCCAGAATCCGTGAAGAGTGGGGCATCTCCGAGCACGAGATGCAGTCGCTGATCAATGCCGGAGCCCTTGAGCTCGTTCAGCAGACGGTTGCGCTAGGAGCCGACTCTGCTGACGCACGCAAGTGGTGGACGGGTGAGATCGCGCGGATCTCCAACGAGCGCGGACTCGATGTCGCCGCGTTGCCGATCACGCCGCAGGACGTTCACCGCATCATCATGTTGACGATAGAAGGCTCGCTCAACGACAAGCTGGCGCGCCAGGTGATCGAGGGTGTCCTCGCCGGCGAAGGCAACCCAGATGAGGTCGTGGTCTCGCGTGACCTCGCGGTCGTGTCCGACGATGGCGCCCTGCTCGAAGCCATCGACACCGCGCTTGCGCAGCAGCCGGATGTCGCCGAGAAGATCCGCGGCGGCAAGGTGCAGGCAGCGGGCGCGATCGTTGGTGCCGTCATGCAGTCGACCGGCGGGATGGCGGACGCCGCCCGCGTCCGCGAGCTCATTCTGGAGCGGGTCGGCGACTCGCTGGGCTGATTGCCGGGTCAGGGTCCGCGGGGGTGGCTGGTGTGGTGTTGGCCGTTTGGGCCGTGAACGGTGACCGGGCCGTGGGTGCCTCGACTGGGGTTTGTGATCTGCAGGGTCCAGCCGTTTTCGTGGACGGCTCGGTGGTGGTGGCGGCAGAGGAGTAAGGCGTTGGCCAGGTCGGTGGTGCCTCCGTCGAGCCAGGACGCGACGTGGTGGGCGTCGGTGTGTGCGGGTGGCCGGTCACAGCCGACCCAGCGGCAGCCACCGTCGCGGGCGGCGAGCAGCTTGCGTTGCTGGGGGCTGAAGAGCCGCCTGGTGCGGCCGAGGTCGACGACCACGCCCTGGTCGTTGAGGAGCAGCGCGGTGAGTTGGGCGTCGCAGGCGAGCCGGGCGACGGCGAGCGGGTGCAGGAAGGCCGGTGCTCCGGGGGAATGGGTCAGCCGTCCCGGTGGCAGGACGTCAGGCTCGGGGGCTGTGTCGGCGAGTTCGGCGCCGCAGACACATGGCTGGCCTGCTGACCTGTGTGGAGCGCGCGGATCGACGAGGACGTGCAGGTGGGGTCGTTCACCGCCGACAATCGGGAGCAGTGCGTGATCGGTGGCCGTTTGAACGATCTGGACCAGCCCGTCGGCGCGGCGTTGCGCGGCAGTGCGGGTGTCGTCTTGGTCGGCAGGGACTAGGAACGGGGCCAGAGCGGCGGTGAGCAGGGCGGCTGATTCGGCGTCGAGCAAACCGTCCATGGCGGTCATCCCGTCCATCAGAGGGGCCAGGGTCAGGTGGCGGCGGTCGAACTGCTGGCAGGTGTCGGCCAACGCCCCGTCGGGGTCGATGACGTGCTGCAGGTGCTTGCCGGCGGTTCGGACGTCTCCGACCGGGGCGACCTGCGCCAGATCGGTGAGCAGGTCCACCGCCCGCTGTTGCTGGTCCGGTGGCAGGTGCCGAACCCCGCGTTCGACCGCCCGCAGGTGCTCGTAGGTCAACATCCCGTCTCGGACGTGGTCTACCGGGTCGGCGAGCAGGTCACGTGCTCGTCGGGCGATCCGAACCCGCTCGGAGGCTTCGGCCCCGGTGATCCGGCACGCACCGCGCAGCCACGCCGGCGTACTGGCCGCACCGTGCAGGGTCTGGCCGTCACCGGCGGCGTCGAACGCGGCCACCGCCGTCAGGGTCGCCGCAGCGACCGCGTCAGCCAGTTGCTGCAAACCGGTCACCCAGCCGGCCCGCACCTGCGCGGTGTCACCGGCGAGTGTGGTGTGGGCGTCAGCGCTGGTCCAGTCGCGGACCTGCGCCAAGACCGCGGTCAGCGGCTCAGGGAGCGAGTCTGGAGCAAACACTGTGGGTGACCTTTCGACGACAGTGATCGGGATAGGTACCGGTCTCTCACCTGATCCATCGAGCCCGTTCTCCCCTCAAGGGACTCGGGCCAACACCGTCATCTCAACATCCGCTACCAACACCCCAAAGGCTAGACCAAGGCACCGACAAGACACTTCAGCAGCGGAGGAGTTGCCTCACGGCAACGTCCGATCTTGGCCTTGCTGCGCCCGCCGCCGACGCCTCTAGCGGTTCCCGCTCGCTGACCTTCCCCTCAGATGGGAAGCACGTACGGACCACCCTGGCCAACCATGGGTGAGGAAGCCCCTCATTTCGGAGGAGTCAAGACCGCACATAGGGGTAAAACTCCAGTCCGCTACCGGACCATCCGGCGCGACCCGCCGATGGCAAGGGCGATTCGCTCTACTGTCTTCGAGGCTTGTGCGGCAAGCCTCGCCATGACTGGCGCGGTGGCCGCTTCCCCGAAGACACACCGCAGATCCCCCTCAGCCAGAGGCACCGTCTCCATCCCACGGTGATGTCAGACGCGAAGACCATCGCCTCTACTTCCAACAGTCAGGCGCTGCGCTGACCGCTTGAACCCGCGAGCGATGCTGCGCCAGTCTCGGACAGGGTCAGCAACGAAGACGGGGCTGGTCTGGATCGGGCAACGGGGCTCATCCGGGCAGCGGTCGTGTCAGCCGATCGACACGCGCACGACGCGATCGTCGCCGGCGCGCGGTTCGCCGCGTCCGTCGGTGTTGCTGGTGGTCAGCCATAGGTCACCGTCGGGTGAGACGACGACTGTGCGAATGCGACCGAGCTCGCCATCAAGGGTGGCCGTCGGCTGCTGCGCCGTGTCGCCGGTCACCGGGATCTGCCACAACCGTTCGCCCTGAAGGGCCCCCATGTAGAGCACGCCGTCGTGCCAGGCGAGTCCACTGGGGGATGCCTCACTGGTCGGCCAGGTGACTTGGGGGTCGATGAAGTCACGCTCGTCGGAGACCGCCCCGCCAACTCCCTCAACTTCGGGCCAGCCGTAGTTGGCGCCGGCTTCGATCAGATTGAGCTCGTCGTAGGCGGACGAACCGAACTCAGTGGCCCACAGCCGCCCCTCGTCGTCGAAGGCCAGGCCCTGCACGTTGCGATGACCGTAGCTCCACACAGCAGAGCCGGGATACGGGTTGTCGTCCGGGATGCTTCCGTCTGGGGCGATCCGCAGGACCTTGCCGGACAGGGACCCCAGGTCTTGGGCACTCTCCGGATCACCAGCATCCCCGGTCGTGACGTAGAGCATCCCGTCCGGGCCGAAGAGCAGTCGGCCGCCGTCGTGGTACGCCGCCTTCGGGATACCGGTGAGCAATGGCGTGGGATCTTCGAGCCGGCCGTCGGTGAACCGCAGCGTCATCACCCGGTTGTCCCGGTTGGTCGTGACGTACACATAGACCAGCCGGTCCTCAGCGAAGGTCGGCGAGACGACTAGACCGAGGAGTCCGCCCTCGCCATCGTCGATGACGCCGGGCACGGTTCCCACCGGCACTGCACCTTGGTCCGTTGAGATGAGTTGCACGTCACCGGTTGGCCGTTCACCGACCAGTGCCATTCCGTCGGGCAGAAAGGTCAGGCCCCAAGGAACCGCTAGCCCAGTGGCAACGGCGGTGGGGTCGCTGACCTTCGGTGGTGCGGAGGAGGCATCGGGTGGTGTGGCCGTCCCGGTAGTGGACGCGTCCGGGACCCAGGGCAGAACCTTCCAGCGGGTGGCCACGCCGGCGACGGCGGCCACCACGAGAGCAATGGCGACGGCCACAGCCACGGCTCGGGTTCGTGAGGCTGCCCCGCTGCTCGTCTCACCATCTGCGTCCACCTGTCCATGATGGCCCCACCCGGCGGGTAAGGCTCGGCGACTAGCGTGGCGGCCATGACGCTGGTCTGGCTTCCCGACGACGACTGGGCGGAGCACCTGAACGTGCCATCAGGCGTCAGAGTAGATGTGTGGCGCGGTGGGCAGCCCCTTCCTGACGATGTCGAGCAGGTCGCTTTCTACGTTCCGGAGTACATGGGGCAGCCAGCGACGCTTGAGGTCATGGGGGCGATGCCAGGGCTCCAGGTTGTCCAGACGCTGACCGCTGGCGTCGACGACGCGCTGGTCCACCTGCCCTCTGGGGTCACCCTCTGCAATGCCGCAGGGGTCCACGACGCGAGCACCGCAGAGCTCGCCGTAGGACTCACCATTGCAAGCCTCCGGGGGTTTCCCGGCTTCCTCCGCGCACAGGACAAAGGAATCTGGCTGCACGCCCGGCATGATGCCCTGGCCGACTGTCGCGTCGTGCTCTTAGGCGCCGGTTCCGTCGGCCGAGCCATCGCCGCTCGACTGGCCCCGTTCGAGGTCGATCTCCGCATCGTCGCGAGTACTGCACGTGAAGGCGTCCACGGCCCCGACGAGCTACCTGGCCTTCTCCCTACGGCCGACGTCGTCATCTTGGCGATCCCCTACGGACCGGCAACGCATCATCTGGTCGACAAGCCGTTCCTCGCCGCACTTCCCGACGGTGCCCTGCTCGTTAACGTCGCCAGGGGACCCGTTGTCGACACCGAGGCGCTGCTCGCCGAGCTTGCGACCGGACGCCTACGCGCCGCTCTCGACGTCACCGATCCGGAGCCGCCGCCACCCGACCATGCCTTGTGGCACGCACCGAACGTACTCATCACGCCCCACGTCGGTGGCGACACGTCAGCCTTCCTGCCGCGGGCGTGGCGACTGCTGCAGCAGCAGCTCGATCGCTTCGCTGCCGGGAAGCCGCTCGCCAACGTTGTTCGCGCTGGCCGAGAACCGATTTCATGAAGGGCTTGTGGGCGAGCGCGACCACCGGCCAGACTGACGGTCGCGGGGGGTACCTCGACTCGCTTGGGAGGTTCGCGTGACGCGGGTGATGCTCGCCGTCGGAACCAAGAAGGGGCTGTTCCTCGGCTGGACGTCCGATCGGGAGACATGGGAGTGGGAGGGTCCCCACCACTCGATGGCCGCGGTGGCATCGGTCGCGATCGACACTCGGCGCACCCCGGTCCGCCTGCTCGTCGGCGGTCGCAACGAGCACTGGGGCCCCGCCGTCTTCACGTCAGACGACCGAGGTCGGTCGTGGTCTGAGGAGGCGGGCGGGTCGATCGCGTTCCCCGCCGATGCTGGGGCAGACGTCGAGCAGATCTGGCAGCTGCAACCGGGGCCGGCAAGCCGCCCTGACGAGGTATGGGCCGGCGTCGAACCGTCAGCGCTCTTCCGCTCGGAAGACGGTGGCCGAACCTTCAACTTGATGCGAAGTCTGTGGGACCACCCGCACCGCCCCGACTGGCAGCCAGGCGCCGGGGGGCAGTGTCTGCATACCGTCCTGCCTCATCCCACGGATCCGGCTCGGGTGCTGGTGGCGATGTCGACGGGGGGTGTCTACGTCACTGAGGACGCCGGCGCGAGCTGGAACCCTTCCAACCGAGGCGTGCTGGCGCCGTTCTTCCCAGACCCAGAGCCGGAGTACGGGCAGTGCGTGCACAAGGTGGTCAGGGACACCGAGGACCCAGACGTCCTGATGCTGCAGAACCACGGTGGCGTCTACCGAAGCTCGGACGGTGGATCGTCCTGGCAGGAGGCACAAGAGGGGCTGCCTGCGATATTCGGGTTCGGGTTGATCCGCACGCCCGGCCCCGATGGCGCGTTTTTCCTCTTCCCGCTCTCAGCTGACGTGAGCCGCTTCCCGGTCGATGGTCGCGCCGGCGTGTACCGAAGTGTCGACGCCGGACGGGCGTGGAGCGACTCGTCGGCCGGCCTGCCCGAGTCGGGGTTCCATACCATCGTCCTGCGCGATGCACTGACCACCGACGCAGCTGATCCGGCCGGTGTCTACCTCGGAACTCGTTCTGGTGAAGTGTGGGGCAGCTCCGACGGCGGGACCAGCTGGAACCAGCTCGTGAGCCACCTGCCTGACGTTCTTTGCGTCCGCGCCGCAGAGCTGCCATGACCGTTCGCGTCACGCTGGAGCTGCCGTCGGTACTGGCCGACGTAGCGGGGGGACG
>JAJAYM010000347.1 GCA_027117675.1 Actinomycetes bacterium
AGGTAGGCCGAGGGTTCTGGTGCGACCGCGGCCGCGTGTTGTTGTGATGTCTACCGGGAGCGAGCTGGTCGAACCAGGAGAGCCGATCGCTGGCGGCAAGATTCCCGACTCGAACAGCTTCATGCTGGCTGCTGCCGCGAACGCCGCCGGTGCCACCTCGTACCGCATCGGATTCGTCCCTGACGAGCCCAAGCAGCTCATCACCACGATCGAGGACCAGCTGATTCGTGCCGACTTGGTGATCACCACTGGTGGCGTCAGCGTCGGTGCCTTCGACGTCGTCAAAGAGGCGCTCGGCCGGATGGGCACGGTCACCTTCGATCGCGTCGCCATGCAGCCCGCCATGCCTCAGGGGTTCGGCATGATAGGCACAGACAGCACACCGATCTTCACCCTTCCAGGTAACCCGGTCTCAGCGTTTGTCTCGTTCGAGATGTTCGTGCGTCCGGTGCTCCGCCGGATGCAGGCGCTCGAGCCGCTACACCGTCCCACGGTCCGCGCCGTTCTGAAGGGTGCCGTGCAGTCGCCCGACGGTAAGCGCCAGTTTCTGCGTGGTGACCTCGACGTCGAGGACGGTCGCTACGTCGTCAGCACCGTGGGTGGGCCGGGGTCGCACCTGCTCGCCGGCCTGGCAAACGCCAACTGCCTGATCGTCGTACCCGACGACACAACGCACCTTTCGGTGGGCGATGCCGTCACGGTGATCATGCTCGAACGTCGTGCCGGTTAACGCGATGAACGACTTCACCCACCTCGACGACCGCGGGGCCGCGCGAATGGTGGACGTGTCTGGCAAAGAGATCTCGGTGCGCACCGCGTCGGCGTCCGGGCGAGTGCTCGTGTCAACGAAGGTTGTCGAGCTGCTTCATGGCAGCGGAGTGCCCAAGGGCGACGCCCTGGCTGTGGCGCGGATCGCCGGCATCCAGGCCGCCAAGCGCACACCGGACCTCGTCCCGCTTTGTCATCCGATCGCGATTCACGGGGTCGCTGTCGACCTGGACGTGCGCGACGACTCGGTGGAGATCACTGCAACGGTGCGCACGGCTGACCGCACCGGCGTCGAGATGGAGGCACTGACGTGCGTGACCGTCGCGGCGTTGGCGCTCATCGACATGGTCAAAGCGGTCGACCCCGCTGCCGTGATCACCGATGTGCGCGTCGACTCCAAGACCGGTGGTGCCTCCGGAGACTGGCACCGTGACTGAGTCGCGATTGGTCGTGCAGGTGATCACCGTGTCGACCCGCGCGGCCGCCGGTGAGTACGACGACCGATCAGGCCCGGCGATCGTGGAAGAACTGCAGAAGTGGGGCGTCACCGACGCCATCGTGCACGTGGTGAGCGATGACGGGTCAGCCATCGTGGCCGCGCTGCGTGATGCGGTGGCATCCGGTGTGGATGCCGTGCTGACCACGGGCGGCACCGGCCTGGCACCAGATGATCGGACGCCTGAGGCGACCGCCCAGGTGATCGAACGCGCGGTGCCGGGCATCGCCGACGCGATCAGGGCGATCGGCCGCGAGCACGGCGTCCCCACCGCCGCGCTGTCCCGCGGGCTGGCCGGATCGGCCGGGCGAACACTCATCGTCAACCTTCCGGGTTCCGTCGGAGGCGCGCGTGACGGAGTTGCGGTGGTGGGGCCTCTCCTGGCGCACGCCAAGGACCAACTGGCAGGGGGCGACCACTGACCCGGGGCTGGCCGGTCACCTTGTCTGACGGTCGCGTCGGACTGCGGCCGATCCGGCATCGTGACGTGGTCCGTTGGCGGCGGGCGCGGTCTCAGAACGCGGAGTGGCTGCGCCCATGGGAGGCCACCGCGCCGATCGGGCATCAACCGCCGCTCGGCTTCCACGCGATGGTCAGCGCCCTGCGCCGCGAGGCGCGTTCGGGGCGCGTCCTGCCCTTCGTCGTCACTTATGACGGTGTACTCGTCGGCCAGCTGACGATCGGCGGCGTTCAGTACGGATCATTGCGCGGCGCCCATGTCGGTTACTGGGTGGGCGAGGAGTTCGCCGGACGCGGGATCATTCCGACGGCCGTGGCGCTCGCCACCGACCATGCCTTCACGACGCTGCGGCTGCACCGGGTCGAGATCTCGATGCGGCCGGAGAACGGCCCGAGTCGCCGGGTCACCGAGAAGCTTGGGTTCCGATTCGAGGGTGAGCGTCCGGCGTATCTGCACATCGACGGCCAGTGGCGTGATCATCTGGTCTTCGTGCTGCTGGCCGGCGAGGTCTCCGGAGGAGTGCTCGAGCGCTGGCGTCGAACGCAGGGTTGACGACACACCGAGCGCGTTACCGGAAAGTGAACGACCCCACACGTACCGTGAGGTTCCGTGAGCGGAGCCGGTTTGATCTATGCAGCAATCGCGATCATGTGGGCCGCTGTCTTGATCCCGATGTGCCTGCGCAACCAGGAATCTGCGTCGGAGAGCCGGTCGGCTGAGCGCTTTGGTCAGGCCATGCGGGTGCTCTCCCGCAAGGAGCAATCGGCGGCTGATGACGAAGCCGACGCCCGGCGGGTCGAGCGTGCCGAGACCCGGCCGGTGGAGCGTCCAGCTGCACCGATGCCAGCCCGTGAGGCTCGCGCACCTCGTCGCGCGCCTCGTCGCGCGTCTCGTCAGCGCCACCAGCGAACGCTCGTTCAGCGGCGGGCCAGGACGCTTGCGGTGATGACCGGCCTGACCTTGTTGCTGGGATTGGTCGCTGCCGTGACTCCGCTGCCCTGGTGGACGCCGATCCCGGTGGCCACCCTGCTGGTGGCCTTCGTCGTGCACCTGCGCATCCAGGCGCTCCAGACCCAGAACCGTCGGTTGGGCCAGGCTCGCCGCTCTGCTGAGCCAGTGGCTGTCCCGGCACCCGAGCCTCCGTTCGAGCGTTCGGCGTCCGGCTTCGTCTCCGGGCCGTCGCGAGCCGTCGTGGTCGAAACCAAGGGCGCGCACACTGCGGAGGTCACCTTCGACGCCGCCCAGACGTGGCGTCCGAACGAGCTTCCGCTTCCGACGTACGTCACGGCACCCAAAGCGATCCGGCCCATCAAGGTCATCGACCTCACCACGCCGGGAGCGTGGAGCTCTGGCCGCCTCCTCGCCGACGGTGTGTCAGAGGAAGATCTGCTCGCCGCCGAGGTGGCCGATGCCGAACTCGACGCGCTCCTTGAGCAAGAGATCTCCCCTCCGGCGAAGTCTGACGAACACGACGACTCGGCCCGTCGCGCCGTCGGCGACTGACGCGTCCACTCGTTCGCTCACTCGTCGAGGCCGGTCACCGATTCGGACGCTGGTCTCCGGCGTTGCTATCGTCAGCGACGTCCTGCCTTCCCCCGATCACGCCGGTGGGCAGTCAGGGGCTGTGGCGCAGTCCGGTAGCGCACCTCGTTCGCAACGAGGGGGTCAGGGGTTCGAATCCCCTCAGCTCCACCAGAATCGCCTTATTCGAACCCTGGACCTCAAAAAGGTCCTTGAGTGACGCGATCGTGGTCTCCCGAAGGGGTCCGGCAGCAATGCCGGGCCTTTTCGCGTTTGATGGGGACCTTTCGAATGCGATGGCTGCCTCGGCTACTTCGTCGGCCAAATCGGTCTTCACATCGTCAGCCACCCCGAACTCATTGACGTAGAGCTTCACGAAATGAGCGTCGCTGAGCAGTCGTCGCACGGAGTCGCTGGCACTTTCGTACAGGGACATTGGCTCGCTGACGAGATCCAGATACGTCTGCAGGAGGTCCGCGCCTACCTGTAGCTCTGCCTGCGTGGCGGACAGCGATTCGGCGATGCGGGACCGCTCGGTGCCGATGGCCCGTAGCCGCTGCTGAATCTTGGCCCTAGGCAGCGACGAATCGGCCGCGAGATCGAGGAATCGCTCCTCACGGCGGTCAAGTTCAGCCAGTTTGCGTTGGTGCTTGGCGTGTAGTTCCTGGGTCAGTTCCTGCGCATGGCTTAAGGCAGCAGCTAGTTCGTCGGCGAGGTAATCCGAGAAGCCGTCAGCCACGGCCAGTGTTCGGTGGTGACGAAGCACTGCATCTTCGAGGGACCTGACTTGTAGATGGGGGAGATCGCAGCTGCCGTCCTTTCGCTGGCGACAGAAGTAGTACTCGTAGCGCCCCCCTCTGCCCTGGGCTTGGGTGTAGACGAGTCGGCTTTCGCGTCCCGATGTCTTGCAGCGGTCGCAGTACAGCAACCCCTTGAGGTAGTGGAAATGCTTGCGGTCTCTGAGCCCACGTCGTGATCTGGACGCGAGAACGGTTTGCACTTGATCGAACACGACTTGGCTTATGAGCGCCTGGTGTCGACCGGGAAACGTCTGACCCTTGTAGACGACGACACCGTTGTAGTACGGGTCGCCCAGGAGTCGGTGGAGTTGGCTGATCGAGATTGGCTGCGAGGGGCGCTTTGGCGTGGCGCGCGTTGTGAGGCCGAGATCAGCCAGCACTTCTTGAAGGGACTCGATCGAGTATTCGCTGGTTGCGTAGAGTTCAAACGCCTGCCTTACCAGTGGTGCCCGCTGCTCGTCGATGCCAATGGTGTTGACCAGACGGCCCTCGAACTCGGCGCGCACGTTTCGGTAGCCGACGCGTGCCATGCCAAGTGTGCCGCCGTTCTGCGCCTTGTGCTGCATCTTGACGCGGATGTCTTCACCGCTCATACGGACTTGGACTTCGTTCATGATATCGGTTACGGCTTCCATGGCGTCGGCCATAATGCCTTGCCCGAAGTCCTCTTTCGCAGACACCAGGCGAGTTCCGAGCTTCTCCAGTTGGCGTTTGGTCAGCACGGCGTCACCGAGGTTGCGGAAGGCACGTGAGCGCATGTAGATGATGACGCAGTCGATGTCGGGGTGGTCGGTGACGTAGCGAAGCAAGTCCCTGAACACTGGTCGTTTGTCGATGGTTTGAGCAGACTGACCGGGCTCCATGAACTCGTGCTCAACGGTTGCACCGAGAGCGGTTGCTTTGGCGTTGCAGGCTTCGCGCTGCGTGGCGATGGAGTTGCCGTCAGCGTCGATGTCGCTGGCCGTGTCCATTTGCCGCTTGGAAGAGACGCGGAGGTAGAGGACGGCTTTGGTTGGCTGCTGGCTCATGGGTGACCTCCCTTCTTGGATGGTTAGGCGTTTCGGTTGGAGAGCTCAGGGTTGACTTCGGCGTGATGCGGCCGATCAGGTCGGAGCCGGGCAATCAGGGCTTCCAATTCATCGATGGCCTGTTGGGGAAGGTCGGCGTACTTGCTGCGCAGGTACGGCAGCAAGCTGGGCAGTTCCGCCTGGGGAATCCAGTCGGCAACCACGAACAGGTCGCTGACGGGTATGTCGAGAACCCCTGCGATGGCCTTCAGGCTGGCCGGGGTGGGTTCGTTGATCTGGCCGAGCTCGATCCTGGTGACGGTGCCAGGGTCGAGGTTGGCTCGCCGGGCGACTTGGGTGGCTGAGAGGCCGAGGGCTTCTCGCTTACGCCGCAGAATATGGGCGATGGCACGTTTGCCAT